>JAMCVT010000036.1 GCA_023475565.1 Actinomycetota bacterium | reverse complement strand
CAATCAGGATGGCTTTCATTTTTTGGTGCGGTAGATGGGACTTGAACCCATACGTCTCTCGACACACGCCCCTCAAACGTGCCTGTCTGCCAATTCCAGCACTACCGCTTGTTTAATTTTGTCAATTACCTTCTTGTCCCAGGCTGCTTCCAACCCCATAAACTTACCACGTGGTGGCGTCCCCTCAAACGTACGCGTCTGCCTATTCCACCACCCCGACGTATCAGCGAAGTTTATGATATCATAATTTCCTGCTGACCGTCAAGGGTGTGTGAGAGGAAATGATTGCCCGTCCTGAAATTATTCGCCGCCCAATCCCTTCTGCCGCCAGTATGCTTCAAACAGGCGGGCGACTTCTTCTATTTCCCCGCTGTTCCTGATGGCCTTGAGCCAGCGCTGGGGGATGGCGTCAAAGCCGTAGTAGGTTCCAGCCAGACCGCCGGTGATGCAGCCTGCCGTGTCGGTGTCCTCTCCCCGGTTGATCACGTCCACCAGGGTGTCCTCAAAGCTTTCGTTGTTGAGGAAGGCCTGTACCGAGGCCGCCAGGGTGTCCAGTGAATTCCCCCGGGGCGGGACCGGATCGGCCCCCTTCTGTACGCTTCTGATGATGTGCCAGAAGAACTTTGAGGGGAGTATGTCCATTTCACTGCAGAACCCGTCGGTAAGCTCCAGTGCCCGGCTGACCATCTGCCTCCTGTCTCCCCCATTCCCGGCCAGCCTCACCAGCAGGTTGTAAAAAATGCAGCAGGTTGCGCTGTCGTAGCTGTAGTGAGTCATAAGGCATATCTCAGCCGACCACTTGGCTATTTTCTGCATTTCCTGCCAGTATCCCAGGGTAACCGGCATGGTGCGCATAAGTCCGCCGTTGCTGTCCATCTTGTTGAGTATCTGGGCGGTCTTACGGGAGGCCTCCCTCCAGTTGCCTGTCTTCATGTAGTTGCCTATGGACTCCCTGGTGGTGGTGCCTATATCCCTGGGGCCCGACTGGTACCAGCGCAGGAAGTTGTGCCCTATTTCCTCCAGGGGGTAGGCCGGGTTGGCAAGTATTCCTCTGGCCACGTCCAGCGTCATCCTGGTATCGTCGGTCCATTCCCCGGGTTCCAGGCCCAGGCAGCCGCCCCCGGTCATTTCTTTGAAAACACCGTATTTTTCTTTAATTGCTTCTGCGGTCATGGACTCCACCGGCCCGCCCAAGGCGTCTCCCACAACCACTCCGAAAAAGGCTCCCTGCAGAATTCTGTTCACTCTATACACTCCCCTGAAAAAAGGTTATTTGCCGCTGGTGGGTTGATCCTTGTACAGGTAGCTGTACACCTGCTGGTAGAAAAGTACTTTACGGATAAACTGGCGGGTTTCCGGGTAGGGAATGCGGTCCACCCTGCCCTTTTCGCCGTTCCACTGCCCCTGCTCAACCCACTTTTTAACGTTTCCGGTTCCCGCATTATACGCCCCCAGCATCATTACAGTGCTGCCATTATACTCATCAAGGAGGTGACCTACATAGTAGGCCCCTATTTCTATATTTTTCTCCGGATTGAAAAGCAGGTCACTGCTGTAATTATTTATGCCCTTCCGGCCGGCCACCCACCTGCCGGTTTCAGGCATCACCTGCATAAGTCCCCGGGCTCCCTTTATGGAAACGGCCTCCGGGTTGAAATTGCTCTCGGTTTTTACCATGGCGGCCAGCAAATAGCGGTCCACACCGGACCCGGCAGCCTGGCTGAAAATAACCTGACGGTAGGGGACGGGAAAAATGAAGCGGCCTATATCCCCGGCGTTTAGGGCCAGGAGGACCAGCAAAGCCGCTATGAGAAGCCTTACTCCTCTATATTTTCTGCGCTTGTGGTTTATGATCAAAAAGAATCAGCTCATTCCATATAGCGTCAACCTGGGCCAGGGTTTTCTCAATAGGACCCCCATTATCTATTATCCTGTCAGCGTGCCTGCACTTTTCTTCCTGGGGCATCTGGGCCGATATACGCTTGATGACGTCTTCCCGGGACAGGCCGTTCCTGGCCATCACCCTTTTTATCTGGACCTCCGGGCTTACTGTAACCACCCAGGTCTCATCAATAATTCTGTTCCAGCCCGATTCGACGAGGAGAGGCACCTCCACCACCAGTGCCGGTGATTTGCTCTGCCCGCTCCTGTATTGTGAAATAAGGGCTGCCAACCTCCTTCGAATTTCCGGGTGTATAATACTCTCCAGCCTGGCCCTGGCCCCGGGATCGTTAAAAACAATGTCAGCCATCCCAGCCCGGTCAAGCTCTCCCTTTTCATTAAGTATACCGGGCCCGAACTCCCTGATGATCATTTCAAGCCCGGCGGTGCCCGGAGCCACCACTTCCCTGGCCAGCGCATCGGTATCTATAACCTCCGCCCCCAGCCCGGCAAGCCGGCGTAAAACCGTGCTTTTTCCGCTCCCTATGTTGCCTGTAAGACCAATAATCATATAGTATACTCCCTTGATTCTTTCTCTTTCTTCGGTGCCGCTGCCCCGGTATCCTTCCTGGCGGCTTTTAAAAAAACGGTACACTTTATTTTCTTGCTGTATGTTCAAAAAATAGCGGAATGCTGTTATATTAGTAGTAATAAGGCATAATTACAGTAAAACTCTTAAAATTCACACGGGAGAGTGGTAATCTTGGTAAGTCTGAACAAGCTGATCTTTGCTGTACCCCCTCAAATACGCCAGAGACTGTTTTCCGGGGAATGCCAAAGGGTGGGAGGAGTACTCAGGGATAAATCTTCCGGCAGGATTGTATATCTCCTTGCTGATGAGCTAAACGAAGAGAAAAATCTCTCCAGTGTAAGCGTGACCATACCGGAAATACTGGGCAGCACGCTTAGATATCTTACCGCCGGCCGGGTAAGATATCAGATTGATCTGCTGGAAAAGGAACTGGACATCAGTAATATACAAATAAAGCCCGGAGACCTTTCAGCCATAAACGAGGCCACCGGCCTTATCGGCATGAACGTCCTCAACACTGAAGAACTGCAGCGCTTAACCGGAAATATGTCCAGTCTTTATGACCGGTACCACGGCATATTTACCAAATACCTCAAGGACCTGGATAGGCCCGGGGATTACCAGAGCTTTCCATTCATAAAGATTATCATATTGTTGTCGGCCGTCACCGCCAGGCTCTGCATGCAGTCCGGAGACCGCGCCAGGGCCGGGGAATGGGTGAGCAGGGTATATTCCGACATAGTCGGGGCTATCAAGGCATACTGTCTGATAAACAGCAGGACCGACAAGGATATGACCCACTTTACCAGGATCTCCGGCTATCCCGCCGCTGAATTCTTCGAGGAACTAAGGGAGGTGCTGGCCAGCCCGGCCACCAAGCCCAAGTACAAGTTTCCTCCCATGGAAGCGGTCTACCTCTGGAATTGCACCGAATACCTGAAAGGCTACCAGCTGGAGCTGGAAAGCATTTCATAGGTTATATCAGCTTTACTATTTCCCCGTACTGGTCCCGGTCAAATCCGGCATCATATTGTATATCCCCAAAAAGGCCGGGATATGTTTCCCGAAAATAAAGCAGCAGGGGTATCATCACCTGTTTTATTCCGGCCTGGGCAGCGGGCATGGTGCAGGTTTCCAGTAGTTCCCTCCATTGTTCCGGACTGTAGCTGTACACCAGCCTGGTTTTTGTAGTCCCCTCGGTTATTTCCGTGGGAAACCTGAATCTCTCCCCGCCATCGAATATCCTCCGGGTGGCCACTGAAAGTGGAGCCTCTCCGCTGTACACGGCAATTACGGTTATAGTCCCCTCTGTTTTCAGCTCATCTCTGACCTCCGGAGGCTCCACCAGCACTATTGGCTTGGTCTGCATCTTATACCACCCCCATTATATTTATATTATTATATATTTTTTGCCACCTTATATAAAGTTTTACTAAACGGCAGGATCAAAAAGAGGCCTGAAATTATAAGAATAATTTCAGTACCTCCTTAATTCCTCACTGTCTATTGTCCTGGATACCTGCCCGCCTCTTATGATATCATTGTATTTTTCTCTATCCAGATCTTCACCGAGAAGAAAGGAAGTTTCCACACCGCATGTGTCCGCCAGAAGAATAAGTGAATCCCAGTCGGGGTAGAACTCACCCTTTTCCAGCTTCCTTACCCACTTAAGGGTCTCACCTATTTTTGCCGCCAGCATCTGCTGGGTAAACTGTTTACCACTCCTGCGGCTCCGGTTGTCCCTGGCTTCCCGTACCCTTACCCCCAGGGTTTTCGTGTCATTCATTCATTCCATACCCCCCAATCAAATATCTGATTTTCCCCGGGCTTTTCGCATAGTCTTCCCATAATAAATAAAACTTATATACAATAACCGCCTAAACGGGCGGTGCCGTCTTACAGACGGCGAATACAGAAGCCAGAATCCAGAATGGTTGAGCCTTCAATATAGCACAAATCCCAAGAAATTATTTTATAAAAAAAAAAGCCGTTCTCTCTTAAGAAACTGCATTAAAGAAATGCACTCACCATTCTGACTCCTGAATTCTGTATTCTGTATTCCGACCGTAAGTCATTTCCTGTAAGAGTTATTGTTCCACCCTTTCCCAGGTCCGGCTGGCTTTGAACAGCTCATAGAGTCCGGCGTCAAGCTTTCCGTCCTTGACCATAAATCCCAGTATCCTGAGGGCGTCCTCCACCGGCATGGCCTTTTTGTAAGGGCGGTCCCCGGCGGTAAGAGCGTCGTATACGTCCACCAGGGCCAGTATCCTGGCCTCCAGCGGTATGCTGTCCCCGGCCAGCCCGCCGGGATAGCCCTTGCCGTCCAGGTGCTCGTGGTGCATGGCCGAAAACTCGGGCACCCGGGCATATTTACTGATGAACGGTATCTTTTCCAACATTCTGGCGGTGATGATGACATGGTCCTCCATCACCCCGCGCTCTTTATCGGTAAGGGTACCCTTCCTCACTGTCAGGGCCTCCAGTTCCTCCGGAGAAAGAAAGGGCTGCTCGCTGCCGGCTGTATCCAGGTATGTCCTGGAGGCTATGGCGGCCAGCTTTCCGGCCAGCTCATCATCTATAAAGGTGGACGGGTCGTTGGCCTTTATTATTGCTGCCCGGGCCTCGTCTATCTCTCCCAATTCCCTGCAGCAGCGCTCATCCAGTTCCTCCAGCGCCGGCCTGGCTCCACATTCCAGGAGGGTGAACCGCTCCCGCCAGGAGTCAGTGACCCTGTGCTGGTAAATGTACTCAAACCTCTGAAGCACCAGCTTCATCCTGCTGTCCAGCCTGGTGGCCTTGTTCATAACCTCCAGGGGTGTGGCCACCTTTCCTATGTCGTGCAGCCACCCGGCCATTACCAGCTGTTCCAGCCTCTCCCGGCTAAATTCCACACCCTGCCAGGCCCCCTCGCCGGACTGGTTGATAGCCCTGGCCAACTCCCCGGCCAGAAGGGCCACCCTCCGGGAGTGGTTGGCGTTGTATGGCGTACGGGCGTCAATGGCCGTGGTAATGGTCTGCACAAAGGAGTCAAACAGCTGCTCAATATCACTAATCAGCTTTGCATTGGTGAGGGCGATGGCAGCCTGGGAGGCCAGGGACTCAATGACCCTCTGGTGGGCCGGGTCAAAGGGTATTATTTCCCCGGTGCCGCCTTTTACAGCGTTGATAAGCTGCAGTACGCCTATTATCTGTGATTCGTGGTTTTCCATGGGCACCACCAGCATGGACCTGGTGCGGTACCCTGTTATTTTGTCATATTTGCGGGGCCCTGAAAAATCAAAGCCCTCGGCGTTATACACATCCGGAATATTAACGGTCTTCCCGGTGAGGGCCACAAAGGCGGAGACATTTTCCTTCACCAGCTTCACCGGGGGAATGTCAATGGGCTCCCCCCTGCCGCCCTTAAAAGAATTCATGGTTTTGTTGTGCATTATTTTAAATACCAGCCTGTCCTTTTCGCAAAGGTAAAGGGTCCCGGCATCGGCATTGGTAATCTTGCGGGCCCCGGCCAGTATCCTCTCCAGCAGGCGGTTGTGGTCCTTTTCCGCCGAAAGGGCAATCCCTATGCTGAGAAGGTCTTCCACCAGACTGATGTCAGGCGTGCTGTTATTTTTCAAATCAATCACCTTTATCTGCAAAATCAATATCGATTTTTTTGACAAATAGTTATCATTTCCTTCAACACGACAAATAAAGCCGCCGGCAGCACCGGGCAGCTTCATCCCTGCGGGCATTTACTTTTCTTCTATGATTCTCCTGCCGGCGGACCAGTCCAGCCACTCCTGGGAGTAGCACATGGGGCACGGAACCATATGGCTTTTAATCCTGTCCCACTCCTGGGTATACACCTTTATTTCCCCGTCATTACTGCAGCGCTGGCAGGGAACCTTTTCCTCAATCTCCGGAAACAGTGTCTGGTTGTTTTCGACCAGCTCAATTTTAGCGCTCTCTGTTTTTCCCCTCTTGTGGCTGTTCTTTTTTTTCGGCACTTTTTTGAACACGCCCCCGCAGTAAAGGCACCGGGCATTAAGCGGCGCAATTGTTCCCACCACCGTACAGCCGCACGACCACGAATCCACATTGTCGCCGGGTATATCCCAGCTGCCGGCGGGTTTTATCTCCGCGCCAGTATGCATAACACATGCACCCCGCTTCACTCCATATAGTGACATAATAGCATGAATTAATTCACAATAATATATTTTTCTATCCATTTTTCTACCTGAAATTAGCACAAAGGATTTTTCGCCGGCTATGGCTAATTAATCTAATAAAATTATTTAAGGAGCGATTTTTATGTCCGATACACCGAAAGGAGCCTTTATTCAGAGAGACAAGGTAACTTATGCTGTTGTTCCCAGGACTCCCATGGGCATGGTAACACCTGAAATTCTTGAAGACATAGCCCGGGTGACAAAAAAATACGGCATACCCATAATCAAGATTACATCAGGCCAGCGTTTCGCGCTGGTGGGTATGAACCCCGAGATGGTAGAAAACGTGTGGAATGAGCTGGGACTGGATGTGGGCCCGGCAGTGGAGCTTTGCGTCCACTACGTGCAGGCCTGCCCCGGAACCGCCGTGTGTAAGTTCGGCATTCAGGACTCCCTGGGTTTGGCGGATAAAATTGAAAAAATGTTCGTCGGGAAAGAAATGCCCGCCAAGGTAAAATTCGGCTTCTCAGGTTGTCCCAACAACTGCGGGGAAGGCTATGTAAGAGATTTTGGGGCCTTCGGCAAAAAAGCCGGCTGGACCGTTACCTTCGGTGGAAATTCGGGGTCCAGGCCCAGGATTGGAGATGTTCTGGCAGAGGGATTAAATGATGAACAGGTAATCGAGCTGGCCGGGAAATGCTTTGACTTTTACGCGGCCAACGGCAAGCCCAAGGAAAGAACAGCCAGGTTTGTAGACAGGATAGGCCTCGAAGAATTTAAAAAGGCAGTGCTGGGTGAATAATAACAGCTGCCGCATGAAGGTTTTTGTCCGGAAACAGCGAAATTATACGAAAGTCCTTTAAAGGATGATGCGCTGCATTTAAGGAGGCTTTCGGACAAGCATATGGAATGCAAAACCACAAAAATAAAAAAGTGCGCCTTCCTGGGGGGGCCGGGAACCGGTAAAACCACACTGATTAAACAGCTGGATGTGGATTACAGCATGGCGGGCTATGCCTCTTCTGTCTGCCTGGAATTTGCCCGCACCTATATCATCCGCTACGGCCCCCCCACTTCAATTTTTGAGCAGTTTTTGCTGTATGAGGGCCAAAAGCAGCTGGAAGGCGAACTTTCCCACTGCGACATAATATTTGGCGACAATGCCACCGTGATGAGCTATGTATACGGGCTTATGCTGTGCAACTATCAAGACCCCAAGGAAGTATACGCCCTGATGAAGCTTTACGAATGGGCCATGAAGGACATATCCGACTACCAGATATTTTATATACCCAGGGAATTTGCCTTCCATACCGACGGGGTAATTTATCAGAACGAAGACATGGCCATCCAGGTGGACCATAAGATTCAAGACTTCCTCGACATTATGAACGTGCCGTACACCATCGTGGGCGGCGACCTGGAGGCCAGGCTAAAAATTGTCAAGGAGAAGATAGGCTTTATTCCCAAGAGAGATTGCGCCTTCACCCCCGCGAAGGCATAGATATAGGCTAGTCATAAAGGCCGTATTTTTCCCTGAGCACTGCCGCCACTTCTATGAGGGTATTATAGGCGCTTTCCACCGTGGCGTGCCCGTCGGCGTTGATCAGGCAGCACCTGGCCGGGGCAAGCCAGGCCTGTTTTAAAATTTGTTTTAAACCTGTTCCCCTGCCCACCAGGTTGGACCAGAGGCCCTCCAGCCTCAGAGCCAGCTTTTCCACCGACTCCCGGCCCAATTCCTCGGTAAGGGTGGGCACTATACCCCAGGAAATTATGTTTCCGGCGTCCAAAAAGGCCCTCACCTCATCCGAGTACCTGGTGAAAATCTCACCACAGCCATAGGCGTCAATGGACAGTATTTCAAGCCCTATCCCGCTCAGCAGGAACGACCAGTCCGGGTTGCCGCAGAGGTGCACTCCCTTGGGCCCCTCTATCCTGGCGAGAAAATCCCCAAAATCCTTCTTCGCCCTGCCGCTGGGGTATCCGGTAAAAGAGCCGAATATTATTTCCAGGCCGGGCTCGTCCAGCCAGACAAATGTATTTGGATGTTTCTCAGCCAGCTGCCGGTACTGTACACTGGTTTTCCCGGCGATAAATTCGTAGAGGAATTCCCTTATATCATCCTGATATATTATGGGTTTTAGGTTCTCATCCGCTATCTTCAGCCCAAAGCTCACCGGGCCTATGCTCTGCCCCCGTATAATTTCATACCCGGAGAGGTCCCTGGCCATGAAGGCGTCAAAGGCCGCGGAGTACTGCGGCGATAGCCTGAATATATGGTCATCGCCGCTTTTTAGCGCATATTCCTCCAGTTCCCCGTAAAACCTGGCGGTATTTAGAGTTATCCTTTTCCGATCGGTATCCACAAATATGCCCGGGAAATTTTCACTCACCTGAACGTACATGTCCTCGTAGTAGCTGTAGTGAGGCAACTGGGGCCAGAATGGTATGTCAAGGGTCAGGGCAAGGTCTATAGCCCCCTCTATATCTGTATGCGGCAGTATCCCCATAGCCGTGGTCCGGCAGTTGCCTTTCATGTTCATGACTGTACCTCCTCCGTATATAATAAAGTATTTTGCCTACAATGCCATTTTACTACATCCCGGGGGAATATAATGTTAAATTGACCGTTCCAGTATGTGATCTGCATCATCATCAAAGCCTGGCAGTAAGCCCCTGCGTAAAAAAATAAAAATTGACAGGCCAGGCTGCGTGTTCCCTGTTGCTTTAAAATAGGTCTTTATTTCTCGGTATTTTATGTGTTTTGAGCCTAACAAAAAGTAGTGAAAAAAGCAGTTGCTATTTAGCATATTAGTTAGTATAATATTTCTCAAAGGGTAATGACAAATATTTCACAATTCTTGGCCCGCAGTGCGGGCAGTTGCCAGGAAAGCCCCCGGTACAATGGTTGACAAAAGACTTTAAAGGCCGGCGCTCATAAAGTTGCTACATCTGGTAGAATACTGGTCCGGCAGAGCTTTGTAAACGGATCGGGCGGCAAAATACCACCGGACAGCACACAAAGGAGGAGGTGGTGACAAATATCCAGGTAAAGGGGGTGCAAACTTCTGTTTTACAGGGTAGTAAGCACCAGCTATAAAGATA
>JAMCVT010000051.1 GCA_023475565.1 Actinomycetota bacterium | reverse complement strand
CCAGCCGCCGGAAACAGGTCCAGCATGTCCATGAAGGCTGAGCCCACAATTCCGGTTACGTGGTCCACTCCCTCGGCCAGAAGCGTTTCAACTATCGCCTCACTGGGTGTCATTTTGACCTTTGACATCAATAAAAACCTCCCTATTCACAGGGCAGCCGGCAAACGACGGCGGCCGCTTTTTGCTTCATTTACCCCAGTTTGACCTGCTCCAGGGCATTCCTGATAGATGTAACTATCCTGTCAATTTCCTCTTTGCTGATAATGAGCGGGGGCGCCATGGTGATAACGTTATTGCGGCCGGGCACGCTCCTGGTCATTTTGCCGATAAGAACACCCTGCTGGGCCACCTTGGACAGCACCTGCCCTACAAACTGCTCGCTTACAGGGGTTTTTGAGGCCTTGTCCTCCACCAGCTCGACGCCGGCAAACAGGCCTTTGCCGCGAACATCCCCAACCACCGGGAAACTCTCCAGCTCTTTTAAGCCCTCCAGCAGGTAGTTGCCCATTTTTTCGCTGTGCTCGCAGAGCTTCCGGTCCTCTATGATTTTGATATTTTCCAGGGCTGCCGTGCAGGCAGCCGCACTGCCGCCGTAGGTGCTGATATCCCTGAAATAAGCCAGTTTATCGCCGGGATCATTCAAAAATGCTTTAAATATTTCCTCTGTGGCCATGGTAACCGACAGCGGCATATAGGAGCTGGCGATGCCCTTGGCTGTGGTGAGCATGTCCGGCTTTACATTCCAGTGCTGGTGGCCGAACATTTTTCCCGTTCTGCCGAAACCGTTGACAACCTCGTCCACGATCAAAAGCACCTGGTACTTTTTGCATATTTCCTGGATAATATCGAAATACTCGTTCACCGGGATAATGATGCCCCCGCCTGCGGTAATGGGCTCCAGAATAACCGACGCTACTGTGTCGGGGCCTTCCGCCAGTATTAATTCCTCCAGGGCGCGGGCGCAGGCGATATCACAGCCGGGGTAGGTTTTCCCAAGGCTGCACCGGTAGCAGTATACGGGCGGTATGCCCAGGAACCCGGGCACCAGGGGCTCGTACCCCATTCTTCTTTCCTGCTGGCCGGTGGCGCTCAGGGCCGCAAGGGTAGTGCCGTGGTAGTCGCGATCGCGGTATATTATCTTGTACTTGTCTTTGCCGGTGTATTTCAGGCGGTTGTACTGCCTGGATATTTTGAAGGCCTTTTCATTTGCCTCGGAACCGCTGTTGGATATGAAAACCCTCTGCAGGTAGGGCAGCATGGTGGTAAGCTTTTTGGCAAACAGTATTGCCGGCGGATTTCCGGCGCTCCCCGCGTAATATGGCAGCCGCTTCAGCTGTTCATAGACAGCTTCCGCAATGGAATCCTGGCCGTAGCCCACATTAATACACCAGACGCCGCCGGAAACTCCGTCAAGGTATTCCCGGCCGTGGACGTCCTTAACCATACAGCCTTTTCCTTCGACCATAATGGTCGGCTCCTGGGTTTCAAAAATTTTGTGCGGCATGATATGGTGCCACATGCACTCACGGTCCATTTTGACCAGTTCTTCCGCGCTATAGGTGCGGTCCGGCATAATTACAACCCCTCTCTGCTGTAGATTTATTGATAAAAACTGCCCGCATATCAGCTAAGCAGCTGACTGAGCGGTGTATAATCAAGGCCCAGGGAATCCGCAACTCCCTTGTACGTTACCATGCCGTTGTATACGTTGACGCCCTTATACAGGGACTGGTCATTCAGTATTGCATCTCTATGCCCTATACCGGCGATTTTCAGTACAAAAGGCAGCGTTGCGTTGGTAAGGGCCAGGGTGGAAGTTCTGGCCACCGCCCCCGGCATGTTGGCGACGCTGTAGTGCACCACTCCGTACCTGGTATAGGTGGGATCGTCATGGGTGGTTATCCTGTCCACGGTTTCCACACAGCCCCCCTGGTCAATGGCTACATCCACGATAACGGACCCCTCGGACATCTGACTGACCATTTCCTCGGTGACCAGTTTGGGAGCCTTGGCGCCGGGCAGCAAAACCGCTCCTATCAGCAGGTCCGCTTCTTTGACGGCGTTAGACAGGTTGTAATAATTGGAAATTATAGTCTTGGCCCGGAAACCGAACATATCGTCCAGCATTCTCAAACGCTCGGGGCTTTTTTCAACTATAGTCACATCGGCGCCCATGCCTACGGCTATTCTGGCAGCGTTGGTCCCCACAACTCCGCCGCCGACTACGGTAACCTTTGCCGGGGGAACGCCGGGGACTCCCGAAAGGAGTACTCCCTTGCCGCCATATTTCTTGGCCAGGAACTGGGCTCCAACCTGGACGGACATCCTGCCGGCTATTTCACTCATCGGAGCCAGAAGGGGCAGTGACCCGTTGGACAGTTGAACAGTCTCGTAGGCAATGCCCACAACCTTTTTTTTCAGTAAGGCCTGAGTAAGCTCGTACTCCGGGGCAAGGTGAAGGTAGGTGAAAAGAACCTGGCCATCTTTAAAAAGGTCATATTCCGGCTCCAGGGGCTCCTTAACCTTTATAATCATATCGGCGGCAGCAAAAACCTCCCTGTTGGAGCCAAGTATTTCAGCACCCGCCGCGGTAAAGCTTTCATCATTGAAACCGCTGCCCGCCCCTGCCGATTTTTCAACCACGACCTTATGCCCTTCCTTTACGAGGGCCGTCACGCCGGCCGGGGTTAAAGCCACTCTGTTTTCATTGTTTTTTATTTCTTTGGGCACACCAATAATCATTTTTACACCCTCCGTTTTTAAATTAACTACATGAAGCACATTTTGTATAATTAAATGTTGTTCCCTTTCACCCCCAGATAGTATTGTTATTTATAACCCCATATTCCGCAGGGTTTACGGAAAGCCGTCTGTCGACCGCATACCGATCCTGATTATCAAGATATCATGACATTCGTACCTGTTAATTCGCAAATTACCCTCTTTTTTTCACCAGGCACGTCTGCCGAACAGTTACACTCTTCCACCACTGCCCTGGTTTCTTCAGCAATCATCCTTTCCTCATCGGTGGGGATTACCAGTACCCTTACAGCAGAACCGGGGACAGATATTTCAATTCTCTCTCCCTTTGCCGGGTTTATTTGTTCATCCAGCTGAATTCCCATGTACTTCAGTCTTGAGCATACCCTCCAGCGAATACCGGGCGAATTTTCCCCTATACCCGCAGTAAACACAAGGGCATCAAGCCCTCCTAAGGCAGGCACCAGGGAGCCTATAGCCCTGGCTACGCTGTACGAGAACATGTCAAGGGCCAGTGCGGACCTGTGGTGGCCTTCCAGGGCAGCCTTCTCCACGTCCCTGAAGTCGCTGGAAACCCCGCTTATGCCAAGAACTCCGCTTTTCTTGTTCAGCACTTCCATGACCTCGCCCAGGCCGATATTGTTTTTTTCGGCCATGTATTGTATTATGGCCGGGTCAATGTCACCGCACCTGGTGCCCATTATTAATCCCGCCAGGGGCGTAAAGCCCATGGTGGTGTCCACGGACTTTCCGCCGCTGATAGCACAAAGGCTGGCCCCGTTGCCCAAATGGCATGTAATTATTTTCAGCTCTTCCGGCCTGGCGTCCAGCATTCCGGCCGACACGCCGGCCACATATTTATGTGATATACCGTGAAAGCCATACTTTCGTATAAGGTGTTTATCATACATCTCGTAAGGTAAGGCGTACATATACGCATATTCAGGCATGGTCTGGTGAAACGCGGTATCCAGAACAGCAACCTGTACAGCGCCGGGCATCATTTTTTTACATGCCTGTATGCCCGTTATATTTGGCGGATTGTGCAGGGGAGCCAACCTGCCGCATTCCCCCAGCAAACCCAGCACGTCATCACTCACCACAACAGATTTATTAAAATAATTACCGCCGTGTACGACCCGGTGTCCCACAGCCTTTATCTCATCCACATCGCTTATGACACCGTATTCCCCACCGGTCAGTATGTAAAGAATGGCCTCCACCGCTTCCTGATGACCCGGAAGATCTTTTTCCAGAATATACTCGTCCCGCCCCTCAACCCGGTGCACTATTCTTGAGCCGGGGGATCCGATACGCTCAGCCAGGCCTTTTGCCAGCACCCGGTCTTCGCCCATACTAAAAAGCTTGTATTTAACAGTAGAACTGCCGCAATTCAAAACCAGCACTTTCAAAACTGGATCTCCTCCTGGCTGATAATACGATGTCCGGTTGTTATGACGTACGTACCAGTGACTATAAAGTTAGTATAGTTTATTATCAATATTTAGTCAACCAAAAAGTAAGGCCCGGATATTCTTTTGAATTCGGGCCTTACATGGAAAATATTCTTTTTATACCCTGGCAATACGCTTATACTGAAATTCCTACGCTGTCGGAATCCGCACCTGCATCTTCATCCTCTGATAGCGCCGCTGGCGGGATGGGCAGCTACCCTAAACCGGTCTTTCTTGTCAGCTTTACGCGAAAGGCATACATATCCCCCCTGAAAATTCCCCTCAGGTATTCCACCAGGTTGTCGGCGGGATCATAGGTCAGGCGCTCTATCAGCAGCACACTTGCCGACTCTTTGATTTGCAGCAGCTCGGCCTCCTCCCTGGTGGGCTGAGCGCTTGTAATGATTTGTTCGGCTTTCCAGAGGTTGAGGCCAAGTGACATTTCCAGCAGGTCGTATATAACCGCGTCATTCAGGTCAAACTCCTTGAGCTTCAAACCAATATCCAGAGGATAATACTGTATTTCCAGTGCAATGGGTATTTCGTCGGCGTACCTCAGCCTGTCAATTTTATAAAACCGGTCAACTCCAAGGGTATCCGCCACACTCCCGGGGGTGGTTTCGATACCCTGGTAAAGTAGTTTTGTGCCGGGTTTCATACCCATTTCCCTGACAACCCCGTTATAAGTTGTTATGCTGCCGAGCCACTCTTCCACCGGCCGGTGGGAAATGAAAGTGCCTTTGCCGTGTTTTTTTTCCAGTATCCCCTCCGTGACCAGAGCGGAAATGGCTTCCCGCACCGTGGACCTGCTTACCGAAAACCTGTCTATTAATTCTCTTTCGCTGGGTATTCTATCTTTGAATAGTCCGTTAAGTATTTCTTCTTTGAGTATTTCTTTCAATTGCACATGCAGCGGCATGGCGCTTTTAAAATTCAATTCCATATTTACCCTCCCGGCAAAGAACATTAACACCTGCGCGGAATATTAAATATTATACCTATAGGCTGCTAAATAATCAATTTATTCCAGCTTTTTATTTTTTGGGGTTTAGTGCTTTAAAGTGTCATATGGTTTCTACAATAAAAAAAGCCTACCCGTGCAGGTAAGCTCAATATCGCATGCTAAAGAGTCAGCTCGGTTTCCTCGGTTATGGTGTGTCTCAGCTCAAGAAAAGCAGGGTCCGTATAATCACGGGGCCTGGGGAGATTGACATCGTATATTTTTTTCAATTTGCCCGGCATCTTGCCCTCCAGAACCGCGATGCGGTCTCCGAGATAAACGGCCTCCTCTATGTTGTTGGTCACAAAGATAACCGTTCTCTTTTCGGTTTCCCAGATACGCACCGTTTCCTCCTCCATAAAATACCGGGTCTGGGCGTCCAGCTGGCCGAAGGGCTCATCCAGAAGCATAACCTTGGGGTTGTTGACATATGCCCTGGCAATCCCCACACGCTGCTTCATGCCGCCGCTAAGCTGGTGAGGGTATGCTTTTTCAAAGCCTTTCAGCCCCACCAAATCAATGTAGCGGCTGGCCAGCCCGCGCCTTTCTTTCCTGGGAACACCCCTTAGCTTGGGTCCCATTTCCACGTTGCCCATTACTGTTTTCCACGGGAAGAGGGTATACCTTTGAAAAACAATCCCCCGGTCGGGTCCCGGATGGGTTAATTCCTTTCCGTCCAGGTATGCTTTTCCGGTGCTCGGTTTATAGAGCCCGGCGATTATCTTAAGCAGTGTTGATTTGCCGGACTGGCCGGGGCCGAGTACAACTATAAATTCATTTTCCTTCACAGCGAGGTCTATTGTATCCAGGACGTGTATCTTTTCCTGGCCCTCCCCGAAAAACTTGCTGATGTTTACGCACTCAATTTTAGGTTTTTTTACTCCAGATTTGTCTTCCAAGGACATACCCACCTTTCCAAATGGGTCACCACCAGGGAAATTGCCCAGGCCGTAAGGGCAATTACAACCATGCCGCTGATAATCATGGCGGGCTTGGACTGGTTCATGCCCGTAATAATTATAAAGCCCATTCCTTCCCTGGCACCGACCAGTTCCGCCGCCAGCACCGTAGTCCAGGCCATGCTTAGGGATATCTGGATGCCGGCAAAGATAGCCGGAAAGGCGGCCGGAAAAGTAACTTCAACAACCTCCTGGCGCTGGTTTCCGCCAAGCATCCTAATGCAGTCGTACAACTCGGGATCGACAAGCCTTATGCCGTTATAGGAATTGATGATGCAGGGTACCACTGCGCCTATTATAATGATGAATATCTTTGACGTTTCACCAATTCCGAACCATAAGATAGCCAGTGATATCCAGGCAATGGGAGGCATAGGCTTGAACAGGTCGAATACCGGCTTAAAGAATGCGTTGAAGTACGGGCTGAAACCCATTAACAGTCCAATAGGAACACCGATGGCAACCGCTATTACGAAAGCAATCAGCACCCTCCTCAAGCTGAACCACAGGTGAAGCATCAGGGTCTTTCCGGCCAGCGGGTTGACCAGCATATCATACAGCTGGTACAGAACCTCCACCGGCCGGGGCAGGAATCTGCCTAAAACCTTCATAACCGCCATCGTGTCCCATAGTAGTAGGAAGCATATAATGGAAATGGCATAGAGAACATATACATTTTTAAATATGGCTGTCAGTAATTCACCGAGGTTCTTGGGTTTTTCGGTAATAGGGCCATTGTTTACCAAAGCTTCACGGCTCATTTCAATTTACCTCCTCACCCCGGCCACCAGGCGCTTCTCCACCCGGTCAATGATTACACCTATGATAACTCCTGTGAGACCCACCATAAGCATCCCAAGCACAATCATGTCGGGCATAAGGAGGCGTCTGCCCATGGTAATCAGGAATCCGAGGCCGGTGTCCGCCGCTATAAGCTCGGCTGCCACCAGCGCCGTCCAGGAAGCCGCCAGCGCCACCTGCAGGCCCCCGAACACCATCGGCAGGGCGGAGGGAATGCATATCTTTCTAAATATTTCCCAGTCTGATGCACCGTAGGTTCTCGCCATGCGTATATACACCGGGTTGGTCATGCGCACCCCCACGAATGAATTAATAACGCAGGGAACCATACCTGAGGCCCATATGATAAATGCCTTACCTGTAAGGCCAATGCCGAACCAGAATATGGCCAGTGGAATCCAGGCCACCGGAGGTATCGGGCGGATCATTTCAAAAATAGGCCGGGCAAGGCCTTCGGCAACCACAAACCATCCCATCAGAAGCCCGAGGGGAATACCGATAGCCAGGGCCAGGACGTAACCGGTAAGGGCCTCCCCGATGCTGGTCAGAGCGTGGATGAGAAGTACCGACCCGTCTGGATCCGCATGGGTTAACTTATAGAAAAACAGCTCGATTACCTGAATCGGGGTGGCAAGCAGGGTATTGGGCACCACTCCGGTATCTACCACCAGCTCCCATATGGCCAGAACACTCAACAGGCTCAGGTAAGGTAATACTTTCAAAATTATTTTACTGCCGGCACTCTGTTTGTCGGACATTACTACACCCCTGTTTCATACTAACCTCGACAATGAGTATTTCACCGGTGCCGCAGGCCCGGTCGGGCTGCGGCACCTTCAGCGTCAAAGTACTCTCATGCATTCATACGGGTCTTACTGGATCAGGCCTTTCTCCTTGGCAAGCATCTTCAGGAACTTGTCAGTGATAAAGCCGCTCTTCATAACCTTTTCCTTCTCCTCAGAGGTGAACTTGCCTTGCTCGGTAAAGAACTCGGCTATACCCCCCATGGTTTTTTCCATCTCGCTTTGACCCTTGGAGTTGTCAAACATGGCCAGCTCCTCTTTGAGGTCATATACCGGGTGCCACTTAATATCCATGGCCGCGTCTTCCTTGGTGATGTCAATGGCAGCCCAGTCCTTCAGGAACTTCTGGTAGGGCTCTGCCAGATTGGCCTGTTCCTTCTTCATCTTGTCAATGCTCTGGAAATAAACGTCCAGGAATTTTACCACCTGGTCCGGGTGTTCGTCAGCAAACTTCTTGTTCGCCAACAGCACCAGGGGAACACCGGCGCCCACCTGGTCGGAGGAAGCAGCGACTTTCCATCCCTTTTTCAGCCCGGTGTACGCGAACGGGGTCCAGAGGACAGCAATATCTCCTTTACCGGACTCAAAGGCGGCCACAGCCTGGGCCTGCTCCATGTTCTGAATTTTTACGTCTTTATCAGTCAGTCCCAGAGCCTTCAGGTAGGCGGACAGTGCATAGTGGCCGGAGGAAACAGTGGTTACTATTATGGTCTTACCTTTCACATCATTGGCGGAACCGTATACTTCAGGATATTTGGGGTTGGCTCCCTTTGTTTTGAGGATGGGGCTGTCGGGCCTGACCATAACCACGTTGGCCTGTGACTCATCGTTGGCCAGACCGATCATGTAAGCGTTGTACCTTAAGGCTGCCATCAGCATGGGCACACCGCCGGTCGCCCCTACGTCCCACTGGTTGGCCGGCAGAGCTTCGATCTGGGGCATGCCGGAGTCAAAATAAACCAGCTTCATTGCAATGCCGGCCTTTTTGTCAAGGCCTTCCTGAATGGCCTGGTAAGACTGGAAGGTTTCAAACTCCGGCTGGTGGCTGACGCGAAGTTCGGTTGCTCCGGATTTTTCCTTGTCGCCGCCACCACCGCAGCCCATTACTGCAACAGCGGCCAGGAGAATGGTAATCAAAAGGCACCCAAACCTGTACATTTTACTCTTTTTCTTCACAATCTCTCCTCCTTATTTTGTCATTCTTCCCGCAGTACTGCCGGTCAGTAGCTTCTCCGTCCTTTCTTCGCATACCTCCCTCCCGGCCCGGATACATAAAATTACCACCATTTGATCAAATCGGTTACCTGCCTTCGGATTTCCACGAACTTCGGGTCCCGGAAATCTCTCGGCCTGGGCAGGTCAACCACTACCTCCGACTTAACCGTGGTGGGCTTGTTGGTCAGGATCAGTATGCGCTCGGCCACGTATACAGCCTCTTCGATGTTGTGCGTGACGAAAAGCACCGTACTTTTTAATTCCTGCCAAATACGGACAAGCTCGTCCTCAAGGTAATAGCGCAGCTTTACGTCCAGCTGGCCGTAAGGCTCGTCCATCAGGAGAAGGTCCGGATTCACAGCGAAAGCCCTAGAGATGGCCACCCGCTGTTCCATGCTGGAGGAAATCTGGTTTGGATAAAGGTTTGCGCTTTCAGTCAGACCAACCAGCTCCATAATCTTTTTCAGCCGCTGTTCCAGATCAGCCTGAGGCAGCTTCTTGACTTCCATGCCGTAGGCTATATTTTCCTTTACAGTCCGCCAGGGCATGCAGGACGGCTCCTGAAAAACGAAAGACAGATTGTGCTTTTTGGGGTCAGCCTCCTCACCGTCAATAAGTATATTGCCCCTGGTCGGAGGGATCAGTTTTGACAATAGGTTTAAAAAGGTTGTTTTGCCGCATCCGGTCGGTCCTACAATGCAAAGCAGCTCTCCTTCATAGACATTGAAGGAAATGTCGTTAAGCACCAGAAGGTCGCCGAACTTTTTTGTCAGCCCGTTTACTGTAACCTTGGCATTTCTTTTACTATTATTTGACAAGTTCCCACCCCCAAACCCCCCGGGTAAGAGCGGCTGGCTCTTACCCGGGCGCATATAAATGTTTTTAATCCTCGAACCACTTTCTGTAATCCAGGTGCTCGTACTTGGGCAGGTGGCGTGTGGGCAGAGCCAGGGCATCCTTCCTGAACGGGGGCGCCAGC
>JAMCVT010000057.1 GCA_023475565.1 Actinomycetota bacterium | reverse complement strand
CCATGGCAATAACTATTGCTTTTTTCATTTCTGCATACATCTCCCTTTCTCTGTGGTAATTTTTGATTGCCATAGCAACTCCTGCTATGCTTAACCACTCTAACTATTTGCAATATAAATAATATATTAAAGATTTAATAAAGGTTCAATACTAAAAAGATGGCATTCACCCTATATCCCTGTATAATCCACCATTAAATTGCATTGTTAAACTATTGCAAAAATATATTTTAGATCTGACAAACAGACCCCCTCTTATTATCTGCTTTAGCATGTTCGAAACGGATACGTTTTGAACATAAAACCACCCGTTTCACGGGTGGAGACAAAGAATTATATAAAAAGAAATTCTCCTTCCGCTATAATGATGATTGTTCAAGCCATCAAAAAGAAGGAAGGGGAATTTCTATGGATAAAGTTTAGCACACACAAAATGGATGTGCAAATACCACATCGTATTTACACCGAAGTACAGGAGGCAGGTAATCTATAAGCAGATTAAGTTAGAAATCTGTTATCTTTGCCGCCTGTGGTTAATAAAGGACATAAATTATTCAGTGCCAACAGCGTAAATGGTCATATGTATGGTCAGGAAAGAGTGAACCTGCCGGGATTGAACACCTTCATCATGTGGGCGGCGGCAATCATTTTAGCGTTAAGCACGTCGGGGGTCTGCCCCTGCACCCGCTCCAGCTCTTCCCTGACGGTGGACCCTTCCCTGCTGCACCTGAATATGTCCTCACTCAGCGCCTGACGGGACTCATCGAACCGGGCAAAGCTGATGGCCGATGAATAAACATCGCAGAGCAGATTTTTTTCCAGTTCCGGATCGCTTTCCGGCAGGGGGACCGCCTGTCCCCGGTAAATCTCTATCAGTGCGGCCAGAAGATACTGAGTATTGTCAATATCGGTCATTATAAACACCTCATATTAGATTATATCCATTAATGAGCCGCAGTGAAAGTACTCCGGCTGTAATAATTTTGTTGAATCCACCCACATAAGTGTCTTTTTTATTATCTAAGGAATTATGCCATGTGGATAATTACCCAGGGGGATAAGAAGGGGGAGTTCCCCCTTTATTGCAGGGTGAGGGACGCCATAGTCCCGAGGGGCGGCAGCCCCTTTTTTATGATCAGGAAATTATGCCATGTGGATAATTTCCGGGGGGATAAGAAGGGGGAGTTCCCCCTTTATTGCAGGGTGAGGGACGCCATAGTCCCGAGAGGGGGACCGCCTGTCCCCGGTAAATCTCTATCAGTGCGGCCAGAAGATACTGAGTATTGTCAATATCGGTCATTATAAACACCTCATATTAGATTATATCCATTAATGAGCCGCTGTGAAAGTACTCCGGCTGTAATAATTTTGTTGAATCCACCCACATAAGTGTCTTTTTTATTATCTAAGGAATTATGTTATGTGGATACCCAGGGGGATAAGAAGGGGGAGTTCCCCCTTTGTTGCAGGGTGAGGGACGCCATAGTCCCGAGGGGCGGCAGCCCCTTTTTTAGCCGATGGCTTGCTCATTCTGAATTTTTTATAGCTGCTTCCGGGCGTTAATTGACTTGAGCATTCCCGGGGGGTATCCTTTATAGGGAAAGAATAATCTTGGCAGTACGGGAAGGTAAAAATGTCAACTATCACGTTGGATAACCGGACAATCAGCATAACCGCACATATCAGGGCGCCCCGGGAACTGCCGGGGGCCGCCGCCGGGGGGGCCGACGGCATTGGTCTGCTTGAGGCGGGGCATTCCGTTGACCTTTCTCCGGGGGAAGCGGAGGAAAAGTATTTCACACTCTTCCGGGAGTCGGCAGAAATACCGGGCCAAATGCCCGTAACCATTTTGCTGCCTGATATGTGCGGAGAATTGGGAAAGCCGGACCCGGAGAGGTGCGGGATAAGGCTTCTCCTGGCCCGCCCCGATTTGTACAGGCCTTTTTTGAGGGCTGCTTTACGGGCCGGGGCCTATGGCTGCTATGAGCTGGCCCTGCCCATGGTGAGCCATGTGGCTGAGATATCAGCCTTTAAGGAAATCATGGGAGAGGCCAGGGCCGGGCTGGAAAATGAGGGTGTTGGCTGCTCACTTCCCGCAACCGGCGTGGTGGTGGAGGTGCCCTCTGTTATTCCGGCCATAAAGGCTTTGATGTTTGAGTCCACCTTTTTTATAATAGGAGAAAAATATTTAAAACATCTTATGGCGGACCAGGACATAAGTGGCGGCAGAGAGCAGGAGGCCTACTACAGCCAGGCCTTTCTGCTGCAGTCGCAGGCTATGGCGGAGAGCCTGAAGGGACGGAAGGACGGGGCCAGGATAAGCGCCCCGGCTGTCAGGGACCCGGTGGCTGTGCCTGTCCTGATAGGGCTGGGCTTTAACCATTTAGTGGCGCCGCCTGAATTTATTCCCGCCATAAAGAGTAATGTGGAGTCAATAAGTTTCAGGGATGTCTGGCTGATAGCTTCGAAAACCACATCTTACTGGGACCCGCGCCAGGCCAGGGAGTATGCCCGGGAGAGGGTTGCCAGGCTGAAGGCCCGGCCCGCCGCCGTAAAGAAAGACATTTAGTGTGAGGTACTGATTAAATGCTGCCGGTATTAAAAATAATTGCCGTATTTGCCCTGGTTGTATTAATGCTGCACAGGAAAATAAACCTCGGTGTCACCATGATGGCAGCCGCCGTGTCTTTAGGCCTTATGTTCCGGATGAGCCCGGTTTCCATAATAAAGCAGGCGGGGCTGACACTGGCTGATGGAGGCACCTTAACCCTTATCCTGGCCCTGGCGCTTATAATGGTGCTGGAATCGATAATGCGGCGGTCCGGCATGCTGGGGGCCATGACCGACTCCATATTTCTTCTCCGGTGGAACCCCAAGGTGCTTACCGCCGCCATACCGGCCATCATCGGCTTCCTGCCTTCAGCCGGAGGGGCCAGGTTTTCGGCCCCCCTGGTGGAGCAGGCCATGACGGGAGCGCCCTACAGGGCCGAGGAAAAGGTTTTTATAAACTACTGGTTCAGGCATGTATGGGAGTACTCCCTCCCTCTTTATCCGGGCATTATTCTGGCGGCCCAGCTGTCGGGAGTTCCTCTGGGCAGAATAATACTCTGGCAGTGGCCCTTTACCGTGGTATGGGCTCTGCTGGGCTACTGGCTGGTGTTCAGGAGTAAAAAAATAGAAGTCTGCAGATCTGTCTCCGGAAAGGAGGGTGGAGAAAAGAGGCCCATAGTGCTCCTGGCCTCCAGCACATGGCCCATACTGGCCACTGTGGGACTGGTGATAGCCCATGTCCCCATAGTCCCGGCCCTTTTGGCGGTGCTGGCGGTGCTGTTAGTGCAGAAAAAATACCCGCTTGTACAGGTGTGGGAGACATTAAGAGAGCCGATGACTGCCGGGATAGTATTCCTCATCTGGGGGACCATGACCTTCAAGGATGTGCTGCAGGTGTCCGGTGCCGTAACCCAGGTCAGCGGCATCTTTGTCTCCTCGGGGGTGCCCCCCTTTGCGGCGGCCATTGTCCTGCCGCTTATGGTGGGTATTCTCACCGGGGTGGTGCCGGCCGGCATCGGTGTGTCCTTCCCACTGGTGATGGGAGTTGTAGAGCCAACGGCGGCCTACGTGATGCTGGCTTCTGTATCCGCAGTGGTGGGGGTAATGATTTCCCCGGTGCACCTGTGCTTTATTCTGACCAACGATTATTTCAAGGCGGATTTTTTCAGGTCTTACAGAACCCTTATAGCCCCCAGCCTGCTGGTCCTGGCCGGGGCTGTGACACTGTTCGGCTTTGCCAGCAGCAGTGCGGTGGCGGCGTGGAGTTTGCAGCTGCTCCATCAGTGAATACAGCAAGTATTAGATGAAATACTGCAATTAAAAAAAACATTCTCTCCCTTTTGGTATTAGAGTATAATAATGTATATATGTCGAAAATATGGTCATTTTGTAGATACCTGAACATGTTGGGGGAGAGATTGTTTTGTTTTTGAAAAAGCTTTTTAATGCTAAAATGGGCCTAACTGCATACCTGTGCATTTTCTTTGTGTCTGTGGTATTGTTTCCCCGCTGCTTATTGGCCGGCCAGCCGGACTTCAAGGACCTCCCGGTGACCAGCCCGGTATATCCGCATATAAAATTCCTGGCAGAAAAAGATTTAGTCAAGGGCTACCCGGACGGCAATTTCATGCCGGAGGGACAGATCACCAGGGCCGAGGCCACTGCGCTTCTGGTGAAGGCAATGGGTCTTTCCGCCGGGAGGCCCGCCGGCCCAACGTACAGTGATGTAGGGCCTGACCACTGGGCATTCGGAATTGTCGAGTCTGCCGCTGCTGCCGGTATTATCATGGGCTATCCCGACGGGACCTTCAGGCCCGGGAACCCTGTCAGCCGGGCCGAGGTAGCGGTACTTCTCCTGAAACTGACCAGGGAGCCCCTTCCTTCCGTTAAGCTTCCCGGATATGTCACTGATGTGGGACCTGCCCACTGGGCGGGCCAAACAATTGCGGCCGCTTTAAGAGCCGGGCTGCTTACTATGGCTGACAGCCGCAGCTTTTTGCCGGACAGCCCGTCCACCCGCGCCCAGATGGCCAGGGGGCTGGCTGTTATGCTGAACATAGCCCCTGAATACCGGAAGGTTCCACTTGTCGGCACCCTGGTGCCGCTGAATGGGGAAGTATATATAAAAGGCAGCGGGGGAAATTTTTCAAGGGTAACCGGCAGCACGGCCTGCGCCGGGGGAATGGCTGTAAAAACCGACACCGGCGGAAGGGCGGAGATAAGGTTTCCCGACGGTTCCGGCCTTTTGTTGGAGCAGAACACACTACTGGAAATAAAATCGTCCGAGGGGCAGTCCACAATACTGAGGGACGGGTCTCCGGGTGTTGTGGTGGACTTTCTAAAGATCGATCTTACCCGTGGCAGGATTATAGGGGGTCTTGCCGCAGGGTACATATATGGCCGTGAAGAGACGTGACAGGAAAATAAAGCATCCGCGACAGCTAGGGATGAAATGCCGAGGGACAAGCTGCTGGCCTCATCCTCCCTGCTGCCGGCCGGGCAGTTGTTAGCCGCTGAAAACAGTGGGGAAATTCCCTGGTGGGAAGCCGGTTACCAGCAACATGTCCGTGTGGAAATGGATATGCCCTGGGGTGTTGCCGGGATAAGGGGCACCTTCTGGATGAATGAGGTTACCCCGGAGAACCAGACAACCAGTGTCATTGACGGGACGGCAGAAGTTACCTCAAACGGGGTTTCAGTATCAGTGCAGGCTGGAATGTCTACCGGGATCAGCTCTCCGGGAGCCGCGCCCGCCCAGCCTGCCCAACTGACCGCTGCTGAGAAAGCGGCCTGGGTCTGCGGTAAAAGAATGGATGCAGCAAAGGGCGGAGGCGATACTGAATGCGGCGCCTGTTATAGTGAAACCTTTGCAGGAGGTTCCCCCGGCCCCGGGCCTGCCTCCCGCTCCCCTGGTGAATGGGCTTCCACCCCTCCCTGACGTCAATGAAATATTGAATTCTTTAAATGAACATACATTGGTGGCACCCAGCAATCCAGTCATATCAAACATTGGGTCGTCCAATACAGAAGATAGTGCGGTAATCCTACAGTCAATCAACAACCTGTCTCTTTCAGTTAGCCAGCAGGAGACTATATCAGTCACTGTAAGCCCGGACGATGCGGTATTGTCTGCTTTGTCCAGTGATACAGGAATCGCCGGCGTGTCTGTGTCGGGCAGTGAGATAACCGTTAACGGAGTTGCCCCCGGGACTGCCATTATAACGGTTGCGGCGGCAAAAACCGGGTATGCCGGGGCAACTGTCATATTTACAGTGACTGTGTGCAGCCGGGACAAGGTGGAAAACCCAATTGCATCCCCGGCGGCCGGTACTTATAACAGCGCCCGGTCAGTTTCCCTTTCGGCTTCGACTGAAGGATCAGTCATTTGGTATACAACTGACGGGAGTGATCCCAGGTCCAGCGGCACCAGGCAGCAGTACAGCACAGCCATTATTGTTGACGAAAGCAAAACTATCAACGCCTATGCGGTTAAGGAGGGCCTGACCGACAGTGACGTGGTGCCTTTCACCTATGTAATAAACGCAGAGGCTGTCATTACCCAATCGCTGCGCATAGATTCGGTGGAAAGGGTAAACCTGAACGGAAGCGGCGGCCAGACGTCTTATGGGCACAGCAAGGAGCCCTCACTAAGCGCGGGAGGCCGGTACGTTGCCTTTGTCTCATCAGCAAGCAACCTGATTCAGGGAGACACAAACGAGGCTGACGACATATTTGTTCGCGACAGACAGGCGGGAACAACCGTGCGGGTAAATGTCACCAAAGAGGGCCAGCAGTCAAGTTCGGCAATCAGTGATGAGCCCTGCATTACCCCGGACGGCAGATTTGTCGCCTTCCGTTCCGGGGCTACCAACCTGGTATCCGCTGACTCCAACAATGAATGGGATATATTTGTGCACGACCGTGATGTAAGCAATGACGGGACATTTGATGAGCAGGAGGATGTAAATACTGTCAGGGTCAGTGTTGACAGCCAAGGCACTCAGGCCGACAATTACAGCTGCTATCCCTCGATAAGCGATGACGGCCGTTATGTTTCTTTTTATTCCCGGGCAAGCAACCTGGTGGCAGGGGATACCAACGGAAAGCAGGATATTTTCGTCCACAACCGGGATGTGAATAATGACGGGGTTTTTGACCAGCCGGGGGATATTCAGACCGTAAGGGCCAGCGTATCCGGCTCGGGCGCCCAGGCTGACCAGGACTGTTACTTCCCCCGCATCAGCGGCAACGGCCGCTACGTTGCCTATTCCTCAGGCTCCACCACTCTGGGCAGTGGTATAACCGATTTTGGTGTTTATATCCGGGATCTTACCAGCGGCACCACTGAGTGGGCGGGGGCGCCGGAGTCCATGGACCCGTCAATCAGCACTGACGGCCGGTATATTGCCTTTGAGGCTGCTGACCTTTCAAATCTGGTACCGGGGGACAGCAACTCTGTGTATGATATTTTCGTGCTTGACCGTGATCCCGACGAAGACGGGAACTTCGGCCCGGGAACTTTTGAGAGGGTGAGCATTTCCAGCGGCGGGGAGCAGCCCGACAGCCACTGCTTCGGCGCGGCCATTAGCCCGGAGGGCAGGTTTGCAACCTTTTATTCCTCGGCTGACAATCTCGTTCCGGGGGACACCAACGGTGTTGACGATGTTTTTATACACGACAGGGAAAGCAATATGACAAAATGCGTCAGTACAACCATAACCGGCTGGCAGGGGAACGCCGGCAGCTTCGATCTCTCTCCGGTCATCCGGGACGGGAATAACGCGTATGTGGCATACACTTCCGACGCCGATAACATCGTAGCCGGCGACACCAATCTTGAAACCGACATCTTTATGACAAAGCTGGAAGTGGATCCGGCCCCGGATATCACTCCTCCCAGCGCCCCGGCCACCTTTACGGTGGAGATGACCGGCCTGGACTGGGCGAAGCTGAAATGGACCCCGTCTGCCGATAATATCCGTGTCACCCGCTATGAAATATACCGGGGGCCTTCCATTAACGGGCCATTCAGTAAAATTTCCACTGTGGACGGAGCTGATACAAGCTGCTGGGATTTAGCCCTGGCAACCGATACAGCCTATTATTACTACGCCGTCGCCCTGGATGAGGAGGGTAATGTATCTCCCCAGAGCAGCAATGCCTCCTGTGCCACCATCGGGCTGGCCGGGCTCACCCCGGCGGTGGTTCCGGTGTCCGGCGGGTATTACCACAGCCTTATCCGCAAGGGTGACGGGACGGTCTGGGCCTGGGGCGAGAACCGCTACGGGGAGGTGGGAGACGGTACGGACAGCGAGCGCCTTGGCCCTGTTCAGGTTAAGGGAGCAGGCGGGGTGGGCAACCTGGACAACGTCGCCGCTCTTGACGCAGGGGAATGGTATTCAACTGCCCTTAAAAACGACGGAACCGTCTGGGCCTGGGGAAGAAACAATTATGGCCAGCTGGGCAGCGGGACCACCTCCTCCAGCTTTACACCGGCGCAGGTGAGGGGCCCGGAGGGAACAGGGTTCCTGACCCGGATAAAGGCTGTCGCGGCCGGCTATCAGCACGCTGCCGCCCTGCGGGCTGACGGCACTGTCTGGACCTGGGGAGTTAATTTCTACGGCGAGCTGGGCGACGGGACCGGTGATCCAAGGAGTACTCCCGTTCCGGTGCGGGGTCCGGACGGAATAGGATTCCTTACCGATGTAGTGGCTATAGCTGCCGGAAATGAGCACACCCTGGCCCTGAAGTCGGACGGGACGGTCTGGGCCTGGGGAAAGAATGGCCTGGGTGAACTGGGTATAGGTGCCTACGACTGGAACGACCACCTTCTTCCGGTACAGGTAACGGGATTAGGCAGTATAACCGCTATCGCGGCAGATGAGCACTTTTCCATGGCCCTCGGGAGCGACGGCACGGCATGGACCTGGGGAGACAACTACTACGGTGGGCTGGGCGACGGAACCGGAGCGTCATACAGGCCCTCGCCGGTACAGGTGGTGGGAGAGAACGGAAGCGGTTACCTGGCCGGCGTTTCAGCCATTGCCGCGGGATTTGAGCACACCGTGGCCCTTAAGCCGGACGGGACGGTCTGGGTCTGGGGAGAAAATATGTACGGCGAGCTGGGGAACGGCACAAAAGACTATAACGTTCACCAAACCCCCATCCGGGTGCCGGGGCTTTCAGGTATAACCGGCATTTATGCGGGGTACGAGCATACTTTTGCGGTTGACGGCGCCGGCGCTGTCTGGGGCTGGGGGGCCAATTTCAGCGGCCAGCTGGGCGACGGAACAAAGAATCCCTCTGAAAAGACCATTCCGGAGCAGCTGCACAGCCTGACGGGGGCTGCCAACTTTGCCCCGGTGGCCTCAAACGTTCAGATAACGGGAACGGCGGCGGCGGGGCAAACCCTGACGGGCGCTTATACCTACAGTGACGCTGAAGGGGATGCCGAGGGAGAGTCGGTATTTAGCTGGTACGCCGACGGGGCGGCTATACCGGGCGCCACGTCCACAACCTATCTTCTGGCGGGGCAAGACGCCGGAAAGACTATTCAATTTGAGGTCACCCCGGTGGCGGTCTCCGGGACCTCCCCGGGGACTCCGGCCAGTAGCGCCGCCACACAGCCGGTAACGGAGCAGCTGACAGTAGTCATGGCCAGTGTGTCAGCCACAGGCAGCGGGGCGGACAGCTATAGCTGCAATCCGGCCATAAGCTCCGACGGCCGCTACGTAGCCTTTTATTCCGGGGCAACCGATCTGGTTGCCGGTGACGGCAACTCTACCGACGATATATTCTTAAGGGACCTGCAGGAGGAAACCACGGAAAGGATAAGCGTTTCCACTGTCGGCACGGACTCCAACAGCAACAGTTACCTGCCGGCTATCAGCGCAGACGGGCGCTACGTGGCATTTATATCGGCCGCCAGCAATCTGGTGGACGGGGACACCAACGGGAAATGGGATGTTTTTGTCCGCGACAGGCAACTGGGAAGCACCGACAGGGTAAGCGTTCCCGACCTGGTGTATCAGGAAACGCTGGGTGACGAGGCCGACAATGACTCCTATGCCAGCTATTTTACTATGTTTTGCCCGTCGGTGAGCAGCGACGGGCGCTGCGTTGCCTTTGCCTCCCAGGCCGGCAACCTTGTCCCCGGGGACAATAATAACACAACCGATGTCTTTGTGCATAACCGCCTAAACGGCCAGACGGTGAGGGCCAGCGTTTACGGCAGCGGAACCGGGGCCAATGACTGGAGCATGAAGCCCTCCATAAGCTCCGACGGGCGCTATGTGGCCTTTATATCGAATGCGGACAACCTGGTGGGGGGAGATACAAACGGCTGCCCGGACGTATTCGTGCGGGATCTGCTTTTGGGCATCACCGTCCGGGTGAGCGTGGCCGGTGACGGCGCCCAGGGCAATTACTTCAGCGGCGCAATATTCTATCCGGGATCCCATGAGGGCAATGTTTCTATCAGCGCCGGCGGGCGCTATGTGGTTTTTGACTCTCTGGCCGGCAACCTGGCGGCCGGAGACACCAACGGCACCACCGATATATTTGTACATGACCGGGATGCCGATGAAGACGGGATATTCGACGAGCCGGGGGCGGTGGCTACGGAGATGGCCAGTGTCTCCAGCGATGAGGTCCAGGCCGACAGCTCTTGCGAAAAGCCATCGATAAGCCCCAATGGCCGCTACGTGGCCTTCGTGTCGTATGCTACAAACCTGGTGGGCGGAGTAACCACTTCCGCTTATAGGATATATGTCAGGGACATGCTGCTGGGCACAACCGGAAAGGCAAGCCCCTACACCGGCTACTCGCCCTGCGTGGCAGATGACGGCAGCGTGGCCTTCCACTCCGGCTCAACCAACCTTTTGCCGGAGGATACAAATGTGTATGAAGACGTTTTTGTCCGCATTCCGTGATAAATCGCATCTGTAAAGAAAAAAACAGTGTCTGATTAAACAAGGGCCAACCGGGATTCAAAATACCCGGGCGCCCTTTTTTTATAGCCGTATATAGAAAATACCAGTTTTATTCTGTGATATAATTAATCTGATACCATACGAGGGGGTTATTGAATAGTGCTGACAGTAGCTGAAGAAGTAAGAATCACCGTTATTATCGACAATTATTACGATGGTCTTTTAGTGCCCGGGGCAAATTTTGACAGGCACGGGTTCCTCAAGCCCCCCGGGGGGGAAACAGCCCGGCTGCTGCCACAAATTTCCGCCGAGCACGGCTTCGGCTGTTACATAGAGGTTACCGCCGGCGGCCAAAAAAATTTGCTTCTGATGGACTTCGGTATTTCTGAAAACGGTACGGCCAACAACATAAAGGCCCTGGACCTGGATCTTTCCGGGGTCGGGGCGGCAGTGCTCAGTCACGGCCACTCTGACCATTTTGGAGGTTTGGAAAAGGTGATGAAGCTGGCCGGGAAAAAACTTCCCCTTTATGTAGGCAGGGAAGTCTTCTTAGGGAGGTGCGTAAATCTTCCCGGCCTGAGGGTGGACCTGGGCCGACTGGACCCTCAGAAAGTTGAGGCGGCCGGCTGTGAAATAAGGGAAATAAATCAGCCGCGGGAAATACTGCCGGGGGTGCTGGCCATCTGTCCCATACCCAGGGTGACCGAATATGAACAGGGATCCCCCATTCTGGCGGTGGAGAGGGATAGCGGCCTGGCCCTTGATGATTTCCCGGGAGAGATAAGCATGGCCTTCAACCTGCCCGGTAAGGGGCTGGTCATTCTTACCGCCTGCGCCCACGCCGGTATAGTTAACACTGTCCGCAGGGCGGCGGATCTGACCGGGGTAGATAAGATTCACGCCATTCTGGGAGGGTTTCACCTCTCCGGCGCCCCGGCGGAGAAGATTGAGAAGACAGTTAATGAACTGGCCGGGATAGGGCCGGACCAGATCGTTCCTATGCACTGCACCGGGTTTGAGGCTCTAAAGCTGTTCTCGGAGCGCATGGCGGGCAAATTTGTGCTTTATTCCGCGGGAACCCGATATACATACAACTAATTTTCTTGCAGGTAAGTCATCCCGGTCGGGAGCCAGGAGACAGAATACAGGAGACAGGAGATTTGTAAGCCTGGCTCTGTTGTCTCAAAAAACCACAATGGTCGGCTGACAGCATTCCTGCCTATCCGGTTCGAAGGACTCTAAAGACGAAAAGGAATGCTTACTCATTCTGAATTCTGACTCCTGACTTCTGGATTCTGACCGGTAAGGTCTTCTGTATGAGAGAGCAGAGGTTGCTATGGAAAACCAGGTTTTTGCAGAGGTGCTGGTGGATGTCGGCGCCCACAAAATTAACCGGGTATTTCACTACTCCGTTCCCCCCGGCCTGGAAGGAAGAATACAGGCCGGCAGCAGGGTTATGGTATCCTTCGGCAGAAGGAGGACCGGAGGCTTTGTCACCGGTTTCAGCCGGCTGCCCGAGGGTTTGGCGGGAAGGACGGAAATAAAGGAAATACTGGAATTACTGGATGAGGGGCCTGTTTATACCCCTGCCCAGATGGACCTGGCCGCTTGGATGGCCGGCTTTTACCTGTGTCCCCTGGTTTCAGCCCTCAATTCAATCATATGGCCCAGGATACAGGGGATGGACGCAAAGATGGCAAGGGGCATTTACCCGGCAGAACTTACCGGGGGCACCGGCTTTTTGGATAAGCTGACTAAAAAGAGACGGCTGGTCTGGAAGGCCGCGGGGGAGCACCCGGGCATGTCCAGGAAGGATTTGGCCGGGGCTGCCGGAGTGTCTGTCAGTGTTATAGACAGCCTGGTTTCCGGTGGGCTTCTTTATTACGGCAGCATTGAGATGCGCCGGAACCCGTATCCGGAGGAAGGCCCTGCCGCCAGGGGGGGCTTTTTGCTTACAGCGGATCAGTCCCTGGCCCTGCGGGAAATTAACAGCGCCACTGACAGGTACGCCAGGGAGGTCTTTTTGCTGTTCGGGGTGACCAGCAGCGGTAAGACCGAGGTCTACCTGAGGTCCATTGAGCATACCCTGGCCCGGGGCAGGCAGTCGGTGGTGATGGTCCCGGAAATTTCCCTTACGCCCCAGATGGTGTCGGTATTCAAAGGGCAATTCGGAGACAGGGTGGCCGTGCTGCACAGCAGGCTTTCCGACGGGGAGAGATATGATGAATGGAGACGCATAGCTTCAGGAGAGGCCCCGGTGGTATTGGGGGCCAGATCGGCCTCCTTTGCCCCCCTGGACAATCCCGGCCTTATTATACTGGATGAGGAGCATGAGAACTCGTACAAGCAGGAGGATAACCCCCGCTACCATGCCCGGGACGTAGCCCTCTGGCTGGCTGGAAGGTTCAGGGCGGTGGCTGTTTTAGGCAGCGCCACCCCGGCTTTGGAGTCTTATTACAGGGCCCAGCCCGGCGGACCATACAGGCTGCTCACCCTTCCCGGCAGGGTGGAGATGCGCCCCCTGCCCGGTGTGCGGGTGATAGACATGCGGGAGGAAATAAAAGAGGGGAATGCCGGTCTTTTCAGCCGTGCCCTGGTTGATGCGGTGAGAGAGAAGCTGGAGCGGGGGGAGCAGGTTATACTGTTTCTGAACAGGAGGGGCTACGCTACCTTTGTGGTCTGCAGGGACTGCGGGCTGGTGATGAAGTGCCCCCACTGCGATATTTCCCTGACCTACCACACAGGAGGGTCACTGCGCTGCCACTACTGCAACCATGCAACATCCGCCCCGGACTGCTGCCCGGACTGCGGCAGCGGACACCTGGGCTATTTCGGCACCGGCACCCAGAAGATTGAGGAAGAGGTGGCCAGGGTTTTCCCGGAGGCCAGGGTGGTGCGCATGGACAGTGACACCACCTCCAGGAAGGGGTCTCACGGTAAGATATTGAAAGTGTTCAGGGAGGGTGGGGCCGATATATTGGTGGGCACACAGATGGTGGCCAAGGGACTGGATATGCCCGGGGTTACCCTGGTGGGTGTGGTGGGCGCCGATCTTACCCTGCACATGCCGGACTTTCGCTCAGCCGAGAGGACCTTTCAATTGGTAGCCCAGGTTGCCGGCCGGGCCGGCCGGAGTGATCTGGGCGGTGAGGTGCTGGTGCAGACTTATTCTCCGGACCACTATTCTATCATATATGCTTCCAGGCATGATTACATAAACTTTTATAAGCACGAAATGAGAATACGCAAGGCCCTTCAATACCCTCCCTACACAAGGCTGGCCAGGGTTCTTTTTACCGGAAGGGATGAGGACGCAGTCAGAAAGGCGGCGGAAAGGCTGGCCTCCATCCTGGCCCGGATGACGGAGAAGGGTGAGTACGGCGATATAGAGCTATTGGGGCCGGCCGCCGCCCCCCTGCCCAGGATAAAGGACAGGTACCGCCACCACCTGGTGGTTAAGTCAAAAAGCGGAAAAATGCTCCGCGGGCTTTTGAAAAATATGATGGATAGAGTAGAATTAAAGGGTAAAGGCGGGGTTAACATCAGTGTGGATATTGACCCGCAGAATTTGATGTGATATTGTTAACCGGCACTGGAATGCAACAAGCATATACTGCTTCCAAGCATAAAAATATTAGTCAAGCGTTAAGCCCGCGCGGCAGTGTAAGATTCTTACAAAAGCCAAAATGGAAGGGTGAGAACTTTGGCGGTTTACAAAGTAGTTCAAATTGGTGATGAGGTACTGCAGGAGAAGGCAAAAGAGGTAAAATCGATTACACCCAATATAATTAAGCTTCTGAACAATATGCGGGACACTATGTACGCCAATAAGGGAGTGGGGCTTGCCGCCCCGCAGATAGGCATATCCAAGAGGGTGATAGTGGTGGATGTGGGCGAGGGCCTGACAGAGCTGATCAACCCCTCCATAGTAAAAGCCTCCGGCCAGATAAAGGATACCGAAGGGTGCTTAAGCCTGCCCGATGTGGTGGGGGATGTTGTCAGGGCCGCCGAGGTCAGGGTAAAGGGCCTTGACCGGAGCGGCGCGGAGATCGAGATTAAGGCCGTAGGCTATGCGGCCAGGGCCTTCCAGCATGAAATAGACCACCTGGAGGGTATTTTATTCATTGATAAAGCCGAAAATATTCGTAAGGTAAAATGATCCGTAAATACGCTTATACTGAAATTCTATACGGTCGGAATACAGGAGTCAGAAGCCAGAATCCAGAATGGTTTAGACATTCCTGATAGGTCGATTAATTCTGTACACTGAAAACATCCCGGGTCTTTTTACAGAGACACAGAGATCACAGAGAATTAACTCACGGGTGCTGCTCTGGGTCGATAATTAGGAAACCTCTGTCAGCCGTTTCAAGTTTATTTAATAAATATTTTTAAGCATTCAAGCAGGGTTTTATCCTTCTTGGCGGTTGTTTTATGCGGCACGGGATTCTGGATTCTGACTTCTGGATTCTGAATTCAGACCGGGAAGTATTACCCTCAAGTAATATTATGGAGGATGAACCGTGAGAGTGGTTTTCATGGGCACCCCTGATTTTGCGGTGCCCTCTCTGAAATCTCTGGCTGAGGCCGGTATTGATATCGATGTGGTTACCCAGCCCGACCGGCCCAGGGGAAGGGGAAAGAAGCTCAAGGCTTCCCCTGTCAAGGAGGAGGCCCTGGCGCTGGGACTGCCGGTGCACCAGCCCCGGCGGGTCGGGGAGGAAGGGTTTGTCAGCCTCCTTGAGTCCATCAGTCCTGATGTGATTGCCGTGGCTGCCTTTGGCCAGCTGCTGCCTGCCGCTATTCTGAATATACCCCCCCTGGGCTGTGTGAATGTGCACTCATCGCTGCTTCCCAGGTACAGGGGGGCCGCGCCCATACAGAGGGCCATTATGGACGGGGAAGAAAAAACCGGCATAACCATAATGAAAATGGACCGGGGCCTGGACAGCGGGGACATTCTCCTCCAGGCCGGCATAAAAATATCCAGTGACGACAGCTTTGGATCTGTCCATGACCGCCTGGCCGCCCTGGGGGCTAAAATGCTGGCGGAGGCGCTGGAGCTTCTGGGTGAGGGAAAGCTTTCCGGAATTCCCCAGGACCATGACAGGGCCACCTACGCCCCCATGCTTAGCCGGGAGGATGAAATAATAGACTGGCAAATGGGTGTAAAGGATATTAAGAACAGGGTCAGGGCCTTGAACCCTTGGCCCGGGGCCAGAACCTGCCTGGGCGATAAGGTTCTCAAGATTTGGAGTGTCAGGGAACCGGCCGGGGGCGAGTACTCCGGTCCCCGGGAAGCCCTTCCGGGGCAGGTGCTGGGGTGTTCCGGGGAAGGGCTGGTGGTGCGGTGCGGAGATGGGCCCGGGGTGGTCACCGAGCTGCAGCTGCAGGGCTCCCGAAAGCTCGGGGCCGGGGAGTTTTTAAGGGGCTGCCGGATAGACCCCGGGACAGTGCTGGGCCGGGAGTAGCAGTCCGGTACAGTGGTGGACAGCCGCCGGCGGCGGGAGGATGCCGTAATGAAGGTCAGTATACCTTATATTCAAAATTACGTGCGCAAAAGGCTTTTTCTGGGCCTTTTAGGGGGCAGCCTCCTTCTGGTGGGGCTTTTTGCCTTTGCCCTGTGGTACATAATTTTTTACCCGGGGCAGTCACTGATGAATCAGTCCCTGGTGCTGGCCCTGGTGCTTCTTTTAAGCGTAACGGTGGTGCTGGCCGCCATGGGCCTGGCCGGCATTCTGCTGACCCTTCTGGCCTCAAAGCGGCTGTCCTTTCTACAGGGGCCCATGAGGGTGGGCGTCAATATCTTTTTCCCGGTCATTATAGGGCTGGGAAAGCTCTTTAAGATAGATGTGGACCGTATAAAGAGGTCTTTTATAGAAGTGAACAACCAGATGGTGAGGGCGTCGGTGTTCAGGCTGGCCCCTGAGCAGCTGCTGGTGCTGGTGCCCCACTGCCTTCAGAATACCGAGTGCCCGCACAAGATAACGGTGAAGATTGACAACTGCCGCCGCTGCGGCAAGTGCTGCATAGGAAATCTGCTTGCCCTGAGGGATCGCTGCGGGGTTAGGATGGGTGTGGCCACCGGTGGGACACTGGCCAGGAAGCTTATCAAGGACTACCGCCCCAGGGCGGTGGTGGCAGTGGCCTGCGAAAGGGACCTCACCAGCGGCATTCAGGACTCAAATCCCCTGCCGGTGCTGGGGGTTACCAATGAAAGGCCCTTCGGGCCGTGTCAGAACACCTTTATAGATACCGGCAGGGTTGAGGATGCCCTGAAATTCTTTTTGGCAAGGGAAGGCGGGAGATAGTCATAGGTTCCCCAAAAAACAGTGCCAGGGATATAGCGCTAATGGTTTTGAAAGAAGTGGATGCCGGGGACGCATACGCCAATCTGGCCCTCAGCCGCGCCCTGGAAGAATTTAAGCCCGGTGCCCTGGACCGGGCTTTCGCCACTGAGACGGTGTATGGAACACTCCGGACCATGAACACACTGGACTGGATACTTGAAAAACATATCAGGCAGCCCCTGGAAAAACAGACCTCCTGGATAAGGAACATACTGCGCCTGGGGGTTTATCAGATAATGTATATGGACAGGGTTCCCGCACCGGCGGCTGTCAACGAGGCCGCCAACCAGGCCAGGCGCTTCGGCCATCCCGGGTCGGTCAGTTTTGTAAACGGGGTTCTGCGCAGTGTGCTGAGAAACCGGGAGAAAATAGAGTTTCCCTCCCTGGAAGAAGACCCCGCTGCTCATATATCTCTCAAATATTCACACCCCGCCTGGCTGGTGAAAAGGTGGCTGGGGGACCTTGGCGCCGGGGAAACCATTGAGCTGTGCGAGGCCAATAACAGGCCGGCCCCCGTCACCGTCAGGACCAACACCCTAAGGATCACCAGGAGCCGGCTGTCGGAACTGCTTATCGGGGAGGGGCTGGAGGTCAGGGAAACGGCCTATGCCCCGGAAGGGCTGGTTATAGGCATAGGGGGACTGAGGGGCTTTCCTCCCTTTGAAAAAGGACTTTTCCAGGTTCAGGACGAGAGTTCCATGCTGGTGGGGCATGCCCTTTCACCGTCACCGGGTTCGCTGGTGCTGGACGCCGCCAGCGCGCCGGGGGGAAAGGCCACCCATCTGGCCCAACTGATGGGAGACCGGGGAATGGTGGCGGCCTTTGACATTCACCCCCACAAAATAAGGCTCATCGAGGATAACTGCAGGAGACTGGGCATAACCTGCGTCAGTCCCCTGGTGGCCGATGCCAGAAAACTACCGCAGGACTTTGCCGGCCGGGCTGATTTTGCCCTGCTGGATGCGCCGTGCACCGGAACCGGGGTCATACGGAGGAGGCCGGACTCCCGCTGGAAAAAAAATCCTGGACAGATCCCCGGGATACTGGGCCTGCAGCGGGAAATGCTGGAAAGCATTGCCCGCTGCATAAAGCCCGGGGGAGTTCTGGTGTACAGCACCTGCTCGGTTCTGGAAGAGGAGAACCGGGGGCAGGTGGAAAATTTCCTTAAAATTTCAGGTGAGTTTGGACTGGAAAGCCTGGCGGGACTTTTGCCCGGAAGCCTTGCCGGAGAAGAGTCTCTAGATAAAGGGTTTATACAGCTTTATCCCCACCGGCACGGAACTGATGGGTTTTTTATGGCCAGAATGAGGCGGACAGAATAAGAATTTCAGTATAAGCATTTAAAAGGGATTAATAGTATAGTTGTAGAAATATTTTTTAAAGGATGAGGGTATGACAGAACAGGTTATCAATCTTAAAGATTTTAACCTGGAAGAGCTGGAGAACTATTTCAGCGCACTGGGGGAGCCCCCGTACAGGGCCAGGCAGGTGGCCGACTGGATTTTCCATAAGGGTGCCGGGTCCTTTGCGGACATGACCAATCTGCCCTCAGGGTTAAGGGGCCGGCTGGAACATTTGGCCTCCCCGGGCAGTCTTTCTATATTGAAAAGGCAGGTTTCCTCCCGGGGCGACACTGTGAAGTACCTTTTCGGCCTCCACGACGGGCAGGCTGTGGAAAGCGTGCTCATGCACCACTCCTACGGCCGGTCAGTCTGCATTTCCACCCAGGTGGGCTGCCGGATGGGCTGCCGTCTATGTGCCTCCACCCTGGGCGGTATGGTGAGAAGCCTGTCGCCGGGAGAGATGTACGACCAGGTGCTGGCGGTGCAGAAGGACTCGGGGATAAGGGTCAGCCATATTGTGCTGATGGGATCCGGGGAGCCTCTGGATAATTACGACAGCACCGTGAAATTTCTGCGCAATGTGAATGCCGCTTATGGGCTTAATATAGGTTTCAGGCACATAACCCTTTCCACCTGCGGGGTAGTTCCCCGCATGCAGCAGCTGGCCGGGGAGTGCTTTCCACTGACCCTGGCGGTTTCGCTGCACGCCGCCGAAAACAGGCTGAGGGACAAACTGGTCCCCATAAACAGGAAATACCCGCTGGACATTCTCATGCAGGCCTGCTTATATTATACCGGTAAGACCGGCAGGAGGATAACCTTTGAGTATGCCCTCCTGTCCGGGGTTAACGACAGCCCGGACCAGGCGGAGAGGCTGGCCGGACTGGTGCAAAAAATACCCTGCCATATAAATCTTATACCTTTTAACCCCGTTGGGGAGAGGCAGTATAAAAGGTCTTCTCCTGAAAAAGTAAAAAGGTTCCGGTCGGTGCTGGAGCAGCACGGGATAGAGGCTACCGTGAGGCGGGAGCTGGGGGCCGACATAGATGCCGCCTGCGGTCAGCTGAGAAGGCGTGCCGTCCTGGAAAAGGAGTTATAGAAGGATATTAAATGGATATAATGGTACTTGCAGACAATATGCACGATATGGCAAGGGCACTGATATCTGGCGGATAATGAAAGGGATCTGGCGGTAAGGGGGTGGAGCCATGAGTTTTTTTTCGGGACTGGAGGGAAGCCTTGAAAAATACATAGAAGGTTTTTTCAGGGATAAGTTTAAAGGCCGGGTGCAGCCCCTGGAAATAGCCAAAAAGCTGGCCCGTGAAATGCGCGACCGCAAAAGGGTAAGCGTCAATCTTGTCTATGCCCCCAATGAATATGAGGTATACTTAAGCACGGAAGACTATGCGTCCATTTCCTATCTCTCCGGGGCCCTTTCCGGTGAGCTGCAGGATTACCTGCGCCAAAAGGCCGAGGAAAAGGACTTTACCCTGGTGGCCGACCCCCGGGTTAAATTTCTTGAAGATGAGGAACTAAAGCCCGGGAGTATACGGGTCAGCGGGGGATTCGGCGGATCCCGGGCCGGTGTAGATGTTCCGGGGGACAGTGAAGCCGGCGGCAGGGGTTTTGAGAACACCCTGAATTACCGTATTACCAGGGATACCTCACCGCTGCCGGCCGTTGGACAGAAGTCCGGCTGCTGCCTTGAGGTGGTGGAAGGCCCACTGGCCGGCAGGATCATCAGGCTGTATGACTACCCGCTGGTGCTGGGCAGGAGGGAGTCCTGCGATATAGTTTTCCAGGATGAGAGTGTTTCCCGGAGGCACGCCATGCTTGAGCCCCGGCAGGGGAAATGGCTGCTAACCGATCTGGACAGCACTAACGGAACCTTTGTGAACGGCGAAAGAATCAGGAACAGGATCATGGAGCCCGGTGACAGTGTAAAAATTGGCGCCGCACTGTGCGTCTTTAAGGTGGATTAGAATTGATTGATATATTCCTGACGGTCTTCCGCTATATATTTCTGCTGATGCTGTTTGTATTTATATTTCAGTTGATAAAGATGGTTTTCCGGGATATAAAGTACGGGCAGCCGGGAGGAGCCCCCCCGCGGGTGAACAGGGCCGGGGGGGCTGCGGAAATCTCCGGCCGGGACATTGCCCCCCTGCCCGGGGCGGCGGCCGGACTGGCGGTGCTGGGATCTTCGGACCCCGGTCTGCAGGCGGGAAATGTGTACCCCTTAAAGGGTGGGGATGAGCTGACCCTTGGCCGTGGGGGCCGAAACATCATTCTTCTGGGGGACCCCTACGCCTCGGTGGACCACGCGGCTTTTTACGGGAAAGACGGCCAGTACTGGCTGGAGGACCGCGGCAGTAAAAACGGGACATATCTAAACGACATCAGGATTGATAAACCAACTGTTCTTGCGGACGGCGACAGGATAAGAATTGGCGGCGTCACCATGCAGTTTGTGAGGTGGTCATATGAAGTGGAGTCAGGGAACAGAAGTGGGCCTCATAAGGAAGCGAAACGAGGATAGCATCTGCGTTATTCCGGATCTGGCCTTTTTTGCTGTTGCCGACGGCATGGGGGGGCACCTTGCCGGTGAAGTGGCCAGCCGCATGGCCCTAGAGTCAGTGGCCGGCGAGCTCCGGGCGGTTAAGAAAAACGGGCTGGAAAAGAAGCTGTTAAAGGGTGTTCGGGCCGCCAACAGCAATGTTTACGAAGCTTCTCAAAAAGACAGCTCGTGCCGGGGAATGGGAACCACCCTGACTGCCGCCGTAATAAAGGACAGGGAGATGACCCTTGCCCATGTGGGGGACAGCAGGGCATATATAATAAGAGGAGATAAAATATTTTCACTTACCGAGGATCACTCGCTGGTCCACGAAATGCTGAAGCAGGGGGGGATTACCAGGGAGCAGGCCCGTGAGCACCCGCACAGGAATGTTCTGACCCGGGCCCTGGGCACAGACCCCTCCGTTGAAGTGGATATAATAAAAACAACTCTTGAAGAGGGTGATTTTGTGCTGCTCTGTTCCGACGGGCTCAGCGGACTGGTGGAGGACCACCAAATAAAGGGTCTGGTTAAGTCTGCCCCCGGCCCGGAACAGGCGGTGAGGGACCTCATTCAGGAGGCTCTCGGCCGGGGAGGAAATGATAATATTTCTGTAATAGTGGTTGAAATCGATGAATAGTATGGTAATCCGGGAAAGCGGCAGGGGAAATGAGATAAAGCTGCTGGTCCTGGCCGGGCTGTACCTGGCCGCCGGGGCTGCTGCCGCCTATCTCTGGGCGGGAGGAGATCCACGCCCCTATGTAATAGGTGCGTCGGCCCCGGCACTGGCCTTTTTACTGGCGGCCTTTCTTTTTCAGGCCCTCAGGTTCAAGGCTGACCCTTTTCTGCTGCCGGTGGTGGCGGTGCTTTCCTATACCAGCCTTATCATGCTCTACCGGATCAACCAGTTTTATGCGGTAAGGCAGTTTATCTGGGTGCTGGCCGGGCTTACACTGATGTTTCTTACCACCAGGCTGTTTACAAATTACCGCCGGCTGTCAGACTACAAATATATATACGGGCTTATGGGGGCAGTGGCCCTTATAATACCAATTTTTTTCGGAACCGAGGAGGGCGGGGCCAAAAGCTGGCTGAATTTTGGAGCTTTCCACCTTCAGCCCTCGGAGTTTGTTAAAATACTGGTGGTGCTCTTCCTGGCCTCCTTCATGTCGGAAAACAGGATGGTGCTGGCCAGGGATACTGTGACCGTCCGGGGGATATCCCTTCCCGGGCCCAGGTCCTGGGGGCCCCTGCTGGGCATGTGGGGAATATCACTGCTGCTTCTGGTTTTCCAGAGGGACCTGGGGACCGCCCTTATATATTTTGGGACCTTCCTGGCCATGGTTTATGTGGCCACCGCCAGGATGCTGTATATTGGTGTGGGACTTGTCCTTTTTATGGGGGGCGGCACCTTCAGCTACTTTCTTTTCGGCCACGTCAGGCAGAGGGTGGATATATGGCTTTTAAACCCGTATAATTTTATAGATCTGGGTGACAGGGCCTACAACCAGGCCTACCAGATAGTGCAGTCCCTTTTCGCCATAGGCGCCGGGGGTCTGACCGGAACCGGACTGGGCGGGGGCTATCCACTGTTTATACCCGCCGTGCACACCGATTTTATATTCTCCGCCATAACGGAAGAAATGGGTCTTCTGGGGGGAGTGGGGATAATTATTCTGTATGTGTTCTTCATATTCAGGGGCTTTAAAATAGCCCTGGAGTCCAGGGATGACTTTTCCAAGCTTTTGGCCGCCGGGCTTACGGCCCTGATGGGCTTCCAGTCCTTTACCATAATAGCGGGGGTGACCAAGCTTCTCCCCCTTACCGGGGTGACGCTGCCCTTTATAAGCTACGGGGGAAGCTCTCTGCTGGCCAATTTTATCATACTGGGGATGCTAATGAACATATCCCACGAGGCAAATACCCATGAATGACAATATAAGAAAGCTGGCCTATTTTTTAATAGCCATATTCGCCGTGCTGGTGGTTTACCTGGGCTACCTCAATGTGGTTGTGGGTCCAAAGCTTTCTACCGACCCGCACAACAGGCGGCTGGCCGCCGCCGAAAAGGGGATGACCAGGGGAACCATTTACGATCGGCAGGATGTTGTGCTGGCCGAGGACAGGGTGGTCAAGGGAGTAAAGAAAAGGGTATACCCCTTTGGCCCGGATACCGCCCACCTGCTTGGCTTCGTTTCGCAGCGCTACGGCAGGACCGGGGTGGAGTCCACCTTTGACAGCTACCTGCTGGCCCTGGATGATGCCGGAAAAATACAGGCCCTGGTGGACAGGGTGCTGGGCAGGCCGAGGTACGGCTATGACATAACCCTTAGCGTGGACAGCAGGCTGCAGAAAAAGGCAGCCTCCCTGCTGGCCGGAAGGAGCGGGGCGGTGGTGGCCCTTGACCCCCGGACCGGGGCGGTGCTGGCCGTGTCCAGCGCGCCGTCCTTTGACCCGGAAACAGTTGAAGATGTGGTCAGAACAGAAAAGGTCAATAAAAATGGCAAGCTGGCAGAGGTTAATATCACCGGCTATGATGTGCTGAAGGGACAGACCGATTCCGCCCCTCTTTTAAACAGGGCGTCCCGTGGCATTTACCCCCCGGGGTCCACCTTCAAGGTTATTACCGGGGCCGCATTACTGGAATCAAAACCGGAATTATTGAACAGTAAAAAGGTATGCCAGGGCAGCATTACGGTGGACGGGTTTGTTTTAAAGGACACCGGCGTGCACGGAAATGTCGACTTCAACAGCGCCATGGCGGTATCGTGCAACACCTACTTTGCCGGGCAGGCCCTCGACCTGGGGGAGGAAAACCTTAAAAAGGCCGCCAGATCCTTTGGCTTCAGCCCTATAGGCTATGACGCCGGCGGCCGCATCAGGGGGGATTACCCGGTGCAGGGGGGAGAGATACCCTTCAATCCCGGAACCATGCCTTCCGGTGGAATAGGCGGCGCCGAGCTGGCCTCCACCGCCATAGGGCAGGGAAGGACACTGGTGAGCCCCTTCCAGATGGCGCTGGTGGCGGCGGGAGTGGCCAACGGCGGGGCCATAATGAGGCCCTACACGCTGGAAAGGGTAACCGGCAGGAATGGCCGGGCCATATATAAAAAACCCGGCCCGGAGGTTTATGCCAACGCCGTTTCGGCGCAAACGGCCAGGCTTTTGGCCGATGCCATGGAGCAGTGTGTAAAGAGGGGCACCGGCGCCCAGGCCTCGGTGCCGGGGGTGCGGGTGGCCGGCAAGACCGGGTCGGCACAGAACCCGCACGGTCAGACCCACGCCTGGTTTATAGGGTTTGCCCCGGCGGAGAACCCCGCCATAGCGGTGGCCGTGGTGGTGGAAAATGCCGGCGGCGGGGGTAACGTGGCCGCGCCGGTGGCCAGGGAATTGATGAGGCTTTATTTGAAAAAATAACTGTGAGCATAACAGGTCTGCAGGGTACTGCAGCCGTTTAGGCGATATATATGGTTCTTTAAATACACGTGTGCAGGGGGTGAAGGGCCAGGATGATTGGCAGGATGCTTGGCAACAGGTATGAGATTATAGAGCAGCTGGGCGGCGGCGGCATGGCCATAGTGTACAAAGGCCGCGACACCATACTGAACCGCCTGGTGACAATCAAGCTTCTAAGGCCCGATTATACCTCGGATGAAGATTTTGTAAGGCGCTTCAGGCGAGAGGCCCAGTCGGTGGCCAGTCTTTCTCACCCAAATATTGTCAGCATATATGACGTCGGCAGGGAAAAGGATATGGACTACCTGGTGATGGAGTATGTTGACGGAGAAGATCTGCGGAGCATTATAAAAAGAGAGGGGCCTCTGGAGCCGCCAACGGCGGTAAGGATTGCCAGGCAGATTTGCGACGCCCTAGACCATGCCCATGAAAACAACATAGTACACAGGGATGTAAAGCCCCACAACATCCTTATTACCAAGTCGGGGAGGGCCAAGCTGACCGACTTCGGCATAGCCAGGGAGGCCAGCGCCGCCACCATGACCACTTCGGACACCATAGTGGGCTCGGTGCACTACCTGTCTCCCGAGCAGGCCAGGGGAGAGGCGCCCGACTTCAGGTCGGACATATATTCCCTGGGAGTGGTTCTTTACGAGATGCTGGCCGGTGGTCTTCCTTTCACCGGGGACACTCCCATTTCCATTGCCTTAAAACATGTGCAGAGCTGCCCCGACCCTATTTCAAAGAGGAACCCCGCTATCACGGAGTCCCTGGAGTTGGCAGTAATGAAGGCCCTGAATAAGGAGCCGGAAAAGAGATACCAGAGCGCCCGGGAGATGTCCTTCAGGCTGGAGGAATCCTTACTGGGCGAAGATGCCGGCGTAACCCGGGTGATTGCCGTTGATAAGGAAGACATGAAGGCCCTGAAATCACCGGTCGGCCCGGCCGCCGGGAGGGAGTCCCACCAAAGAAAGCTGAAGCCGGCGGGCTGGGCGGCCATAATAGCTCTTATTGTGCTGGTGGCAGCGGTGGGGGCCTATGGTTATTACATGTTTGTCAATGTTCCCGAGGTTGAGGTGCCGTCGGTGGTGAATAAGCCCCTTGCTCAGGCCGAGGCCATTTTAAAGGAAAACAGGCTTAAAAGCACTGTAAAGGAGCAGTTTAACAGCAATGTGCAGGCAGGCTACGTTATTTCGCAGGATCCCGGGCCGGATGGACCCAAGGTCAAGGTAAACCGGGAGATTACACTGGTGGTCAGTAAGGGCTCTGATTTGCAGGATGTTCCCAACCTGGTCACTCTTGACGTTGTAAACGCCAGGATTGAGCTTACCAAGGCCGGCCTCCAAATGGAGGAGCCGCCGGCCGAGGAGTCCAGCAGCGAGGTGGCCAAGGGCCTGATCATAAGCCAGCAGCCCGCCGCCTACCAGAGGGCGCCCAGGGACACAAAGGTAAAGGTGGTTGTTTCCAAGGGGCCTGAGCCTGCCTCCAGGAATGTTCCGGACTTAAGGGGCATGACGCTGGACCAGGCCAGGGCCAAGCTGGCGGAGTTAAGTCTTCAGCTTGATGAGGACAAAATATATCAGACCAGCACCCAGTTCTTAAGCGGCCGGATAGTTTCCCAGTATCCCGGGGCCGGTGAGCAGGCGGTTGACGGGACTCCGGTGAAGGTGTATGTCAGCAACGGCCCGGGGCCATCATACAGGGATGCGGAGATTAAGGTGACTGTTCCCAACGACGGAGTTAACCATGTGGTCAAAATTACTGTGGTGGACGCCAGGGGAACGAATGATGCATACATCAAGGAGCACAGTCCCGGCGAGAGAGTGGTGGAGACGGTGAGGTACTGGGGCCGGGCCACTATAAATGTATATGTGGACAACAAACTGGAGAAGGGGCAAGTAGTGGATTAAATGGCATCCAGAGTAAAAGGGATAGTAACAAAGGCATATGGCGGCTTCTATTATGTAAGCGGCGGCGGTGAAACATTGCAGTGCACCCTGCGGGGGGTACTGAAGCACAGGAAGGTGGACGTGCGGGCGGGGGACCGTGTGGCCGTTATGAGGAGCTCCGGGGGGTCTGTGGTAGAGGAGGTTTTTCCACGGAAAAACGCCCTTGTAAGGCCTCCTGTGGCCAATGTTGACCGGGTGGTCATGGTATTTGCCGTGAAAGATCCGGACCCCTCCCTCATGCTGCTGGACAGGTTTCTCATACAGTCCGGCTACGAGGCAGTCGAACCCGTAATCTGCTTTAATAAGACAGACCTTTTGCCGGACAAAGTAACAGATTTTATTGAGGCCTATGTTTTTGCCGGTTATACCGTGCTGCGCACCAGCACCAGAAGCGGCCTGGGGATTGAGGAACTGCGGGAACTGCTGCTGGAGGGCGTCACGGTATTTGCCGGCCCTTCGGGGGTAGGCAAGAGCAGTCTTTTAAATGCTGTCCAGCCGGGTCTTTCCCTTAAGACAGGGGAAATCGGGCAAAAAATAAAAAGGGGTAAGCACACCACCAGGCACGTGGAGCTCATCCCCCTGGAGAGCGGGGGGCTGGTGGCCGACACCCCCGGTTTTTCAAGTCTTCACCTCCCGGAAATAGAAAAGGGCCAACTGTGCTTTCACTACCCGGAGATGGAAAGGTTTATCAGCGGGTGCAGGTTTACGGGCTGCCTGCACAGGGTTGAGCCGGACTGTGCCGTGAAAGAGGCCGTGGGCGGGGGAAAAATAGACCCCGGGCGGTACGGCCGGTACCTGGAGATACTGAATGAGCTTTTAGAGCGGGAAAGGAGCTAGGCGATGATCAAGCTTGCGCCGTCTATACTGGCAGCGGATTTTTCAGGACTGGGAGAGGATGTGCGCAGGGTGGAGGAGGCCGGCGCCGAGTACCTGCACCTTGATATAATGGACGGGCATTTCGTTCCCAACATAACCATAGGGCCGCCGGTGGTGGCGGCACTGAGGAAGAATTCCCATATGGTGTTCGATGTGCACCTGATGATCCAAAATCCCGACAGCTACATAGATAATTTTATTGATGCCGGCGCCGACCTGGTTACTGTTCACGTGGAGACCGCCCCCCACCTGCACCGGAGCCTGCAGATGATCAGGCAGAGGGGGATAAGGGCCGGGGTGGCGCTCAACCCCTCCACTCACCCTTCAACCATAGAGCACGTGCTGGATATGGTGGACCTGGTGCTGGTGATGACAGTAAACCCAGGCTTCGGGGGCCAGGTATTCATAGCGGAAATGGTACCCAAGATAAAGGCCGTCAGAGAAATGCTTGCCCGGGCGGGGTCCGGGGCTGAGATACAGGTGGACGGCGGAGTCACCGTAAAGACCGCCCCCCTGGTGGCCGGGGCCGGGGCCACGGTGCTGGTGGCCGGGTCGGCGGTTTTCGGGGCAAAAGACCCGGCTGAGGCTGTGAGAGAAATAAGAGAGGCGGCAATTCAGCCGTTAGCCGCCGGTGGTCAGCCGTAAGTACTAAAATGGAGGTGATATACATGGCAGTATATATTTGCTCCCAGTGCGGCAGCACTGTGGAAAGCAGGTGCAAGCCCGGCAAGTGCAAGTCCTGCGGGGCGGTGAAGGACAAGCTTATAAAGCAGGAACAGCCTAAAAAGTAGAACATCCACAGGCACTAGCCGGTAGCAGGCCCGGGTTTTCCCGGGCTTTTCTATGAATGTCCAGGGATCTCTTCAATCTTCAGCAGATAAGCGCTCTTGAAATAGTAAACATTTGAGGGGGGCGCATGCATTGAAAGCAGCGGGAAATAAATTTGCTTATGGGTCTCTTGCAACGGCCGAGAACGATAAGGCAATACTTGAGCTGAACTCAAAATATGCAAATATACTCCGGTTACTAATAATAGCATGGCTGATAATAATTTTTATGCTAATTCTGATAGTCATCCAACTGGTGTATATTGGGAAAATTCAACGACCGGAAATTATTATAGCAGCCCCGTATATCATGGCACTAAGGCTTATTTTTATTGGAAGCTCTTTAATGTTTTTGATAATATCCGGCCTGTCAGTGTTTCCAGGTGCAAATAAACGATTTATTCATCTATTGGGGTCCGGGTTTATATTATTTAACCTGATTGGCTTTGCAGTTTTATCAGGTATTATCAATTCCACCGGTCCCGGCATCGCATCATCATACATAACGGCAGTATTGGTTTCAGCCACCTTACTCCATTTGAATTGGCCGGAGAGTATCATTATTTACAGCCTGGCCTGGGCTGTAATGAGTATTAGCGTCTGGTTTTTCCAGCCAGACTGGATTGTGGCTTTTTCCGCATTTCTCAATGGGAGCTTTGCTACCGTTCTTGCTTTAGTGATATCAAGGGTTATATATGCCAATCGGACTCAAGAATTTTTAAATAGGCAGCTTATCGAGCGACAGAAAGAGGAATTGGCTGCGTCTAACGACATGCTAAAACACCTGACTTATATAGATGCTCAGACTTGTATCCCAAACAGGCGCTTTTTTAACGAACATCTGCCAAGGGAGTGGAAAAGGGCCTTACGTAATCAAAAGTTGATTTCCTTAATAATGATAGATATTGATAAATTTAAAGTGTTCAATGACACCTTTGGCCATCAGGCCGGGGACAGTGCCATTGCTTAGGTGGCTACTGCCTTATACAAAGTTGTCAAGCGTCCCGGTGACTTGGTAGCCCGTTATGGAGGAGAGGAATTCGTAGTTATTCTACCAGATACGGACCTGACCGGCGCACGCAGGATAGCAGACCTTATGCTTCAATCAGTAGAAGGGTTAAACATAAATCATCCTTTCTCTTCAGATAGCAGGCTAACTATCAGTCTTGGATTGGCATGCGTAAGACCGGATGACAATGAGTCGCCTGAGGACCTGATTGGGGCGGCTGATGGTGCGCTTTATCAGGCCAAGGAGGCGGGTGGCGACAGATATGCTCTGGCGGGTGAGAATAACTGATAGAAGAAAAGCCTTTCAGGGTAAAAGACAGCATAAGATTAGAAAATAAAGAGGCTGTTGGGGTTTTGGTCCAACAGCCTCTTCAAATTTACCACCCTTCGGCAAACCCAACTCCTGTCCCGGGATTAATAGTATTGGAGCAGGTTCCTGTCTCACGGCCCGGGGTAATGCTATTGAGTGGTCTCCCACCTTTAGCCGGCCTTTACGTTCCTTTCCGGCAGCAGTTCGCCAGGCTGCCCTGCACCACCACTACCGGGTTGACCGGCCCGGCCCCGTGTCCCCTGGTCTCAGGTGTCACCAGCACAAAGTCGGTGGTCTGCAGCGAGGGTATATTCTTGTGGTTGGACCAGAAGCCGTCCTCCACGGTGGGGATGAGGTCAAAAAAGTCCTTTATAGCCGGCGGCGAAACGCTGGACGCTATCCACGCCGTGTATATGTCATACTGGCTGCCGAACTGGGACGGCGGGGGCATGCCCATGGTGGCCACAAAAACGTGTTTTCTCACCGGGAACTGGACCAGGGAAACCCCGGGCTCAGGAACGCGGTTGTTGACAATATCAAGGACGAAGGAGCACCACCCGGAAAGGGCGGGTGGGGCGGTCTGCTGCTCGCCGGGCATGTATACGGTGTCTCCCACCTGTATCATGTCCGGATTCTCCATCTGGGGGTTGGACGCTAGCAGGTCGGACAGCGGCATATTCATCGACTTGGCAATTTTATCCATGGTATCGCCTTTTTTTACCGTGTATGTCATTAATAACCACCACCTTTTTGAACAGTATATTTTCCTATAAGGCAAACTGTGCATGGATGCAAGGTAGAATAAAATCAGAGAAATTTATAAAAAAATGTAATATTTTACCCATAAGCAAAGTTAATATATGCTCACTGTACGGGTAACCGGATCCCAGTTCACCTCGGCCCCCAGGTATTCACCAACATAGCGGACGGGCACCATGGTCCGGTCCTTCCTTATCACCGGGCAGGTGTCCATTTTTTGGGGCTGCCCGTTGAGAGCGGCCGAGGTGCTGTCTATTCTGAATACAGCCGTACTGCCCGGCCTTGAGATGGTTACCGTGCGGCTTCTCTCATCCCACCGGACCTGCGCGCCAAGGGCCTCGGAAATGGCTCTCAAAGGGACCATCAGCCTGCTGTTTGAGTCTATATAAGGGGCGGAGTCAAAATTCACCGGGATGCTGTCCACCAGGACGGATACCGGGCTGTTTGCCACAGGCTCCTGGAGGGGGCTGTTTCCGTAAATAAGATAATTTTTCCTTTCCTCCCTGAAGCGGGTAAGTCCCGGGGCATATTCCGCCTCAATCTGCTGCGGTGACAGGCCGGCCTCCAGGTACCGGCCTATCTGGCCGGTACCCATTATCTTGTCGAACATCACCAGGGTCTCACCGCTCTTGGGTACTGTAAAGTTATTTAGTGACCGGGCGTAGGCCAGGGCGTAAATGCCCGTCCGGGCAGGGTTGAAGGTATGGTAGTCGGTTATTTTAAGCCTTACACCGCCGGCGTCTCCCCTGTATTCAGGGATGAAATTCACCCCGGGGAGCTTTGCGCTGTTAAGCAGTGCGGCCAAGCTGCCGGCGTCTATACCCTTACCCCCAATCCACCTGAACTTATCGGCCTGGAAAATACCTGTGCCCTCACCCAGCCCTGTGGCCATGTACCCGAAAACAGAGTCCAGGCCGGGTATGTTGGGGGATGTCTGCACCCACTGCAGACCGGTGTCCTGGTAGGTCATGTTCCTGGTGTATCCCTCCATGGGGACAACAGTAAGGCTCGCCCCTATATTGCGGTTGAAAAATAGGGCCAGCTCTCCTGCAGTCATTCCGTGGGCCATGGGCAGGTTATCCACACCCACAAAGGTCTCGTAGGAGTCCTCCAGCACCGGGCCGTCAACAGTTTCCCCTCCCAGGGGGTTGGGCCGGTCCAGGACAATTATGGGCTTACCGTATTTTTGGGCCGCCACCATGCAGTAATTAAGGGTGGACATGTAGGTGTAAGTTCTGGCGCCAATATCCTGTATGTCGAAGACCAGCGCATCTATTCCCTGCAGCATGTCTGCGGCGGGCATCCTGGTCTTGCCGTACAGGCTGTATACAGGGATGCCCAGCTTTGGATGAACATAAGACTCCACGTAGTCCCCGGCCCCGGCGGTTCCGTCAATCCCGTGCTCCGGCCCGTAAAGGGCGGCCAGGGTGATGGTTTTATCAGTGGAAAGTATATCGATCACACTTCTCCCCTGGCTGTCCACTCCGCTCTGGTTGGTTACCAGGCCGACCTTTTTTCCCTCTATAAGATAATGGTACCTGCCCATGAGCATTTCATTGCCAAGCCTGACCCTGGCAGGCTCCGCAGAGGTGGAGGGGGTGAGGGTTACCCCCAGGGAGGCGGAAGCCAGGAGAATGGCCAGTATTGCAATAATCTTTTTCATAGCTGCTGTGCCCCTTTCCGTTGATGTAAACTGCCGGTCTATCTGTAAATTTCTAAATAAATAAACACTTTACCTCCATGTGGTCCGGCGCTATTAAGCATATTGATCCGGGATATGTGCCTGGTTAATCAACTGCTTTAAATATTCAAGAAACGTTGTATAATCAGAATGTAGGGTTCTAATACATTGACTGCCGCTCTGGCTTGAAAGTTCCGTAAAACTTATACTGTTGACAACTCCCCATGGCTAAAGTGGCTAAAGCCAGGGGATTCCTGGTACGGCCGTTCGGTAAGAGGGCCAGGAGGATTCTTCCGGTCTTTAAATTTGAAAATTAATGTGGTCTTTACACTTTTTTTTGCATTTTATTGTTATACAGGAGGATTCTGCAGAATTATGTAAAATTTTATTAGATAAATTATTTATTTTTAATATATTTTGAAGGGGGTGCGGCCCTGTGGATTCAGAAGAGCAACTGGTAATCTTTCAGCTTAACGACCAGAAATATGCCCTGCCGATCCAGGAAACCCAGGAAATAATTCGAATGAGCAACATTACCAGAGTGCCCAATACCAAGCATTACGTGGAGGGGATTATCAACCTGAGGGGCAGTATTGTGCCGGTAATCAACCTGAACAAGAGGCTTAACCTGCCGGTGACCGAATACGGAGAAGACACCAGGATTATTGTTGTAGAGCACGGAGGCCAGAAGGTGGGCATGATAGTGGACATCGTTCTTGAGGTGGGCCGCTTCAGTGAGAATGAGATAGAGCCCCCCTCGGTGGCCGGAGACAATGTTGACTACCTTAAAGGAGTGGTAAAGAAGGAAGACAACCTCTGGCTCCTGATAAACCTTGGGGAAATAGTATAATTACATCCCTGTGTAAATCGGAAAGCATTAAGGCCGGCCCGCCGGCCTTAATTATTTGTCCGCATGCAGGGGACACTTAGCCGGAGATAGTCGGGAAGGTTCTTCAGGACATTGCTGGAGACGGACTGGATGTCATCTCCCCCTTTGCCCGGGGGCTGCATCCCGGCGATTACGCCATGCCCAGGGGACACGAGATTGCTGCGGCCTTCAACCGGCTGCACAGCCTGAGGGTGGCCGCACCGTCAAAATAATTACTTTGTGATATTAGTAGCATAATATTCCCCACTGCCTTGCGTGACCCGGTTTTATGCATTAAAATTGACTATGAAGTATATATGAAGTATAAAGGAGGAGGCGTTATAATGTTCGTAAAGGACTGCATGTCGGCTAACCCGATTTTTATCAGCCCTGCCACACCAATACTGGAAGCTCTTAATATTATGAAAAAGAATAAAATAAGGCAGCTTCCGGTGGTGGAGAACAACAAACTGGCCGGCCTGGTTACTGAGAGGGAACTGCTTACGGTAACACCTTCTCCGGCAACAACGCTCAGTATACGAGTTGAATTACCTTCTGTCCAAGATGGTTGTGAAAGAAGTTATGGTGAAAAAGCCTGTTGCAGTTGACCCCTCCTCCAACATTGAAGATGCCGCGCTGATTATGCGGGATAAAAAACTTGGCAGTCTTCTGGTTACAGAAAACGGTAGTCTGGTGGGTATAATAACCCAGACAGATGTTTTTGACAAGCTGATCAGTGTATTCGCAAGGCAGGAACCCGCATTGTCATTGAGGCTGATGACAGGGTAGGGGCACTGGCTGATATAGTTGACGAGGTGAGGAGTTTAGGGCTCAACCTTGTAGGGGTGGCCATAGGCGATAGGTCAGACCGGAAAATTCAGATAATGCTTAGAATAAGCACTGCTGACCCGGACCAGCTGGTAAAAAGCATAAAGGAAAAGGGTTTTATGGTGACCAGCGTCAGCTAGTGCTGACCGCCCGCTTTTCCAAATAGTAAAAGGACTGCAGGGTCCTGTAAAGGAGCACAGGTTTGCATGGACAGTCAAGGATCCAGTTTAACGGCCCGCTATGTCACCATTGCCATAGACATTGCCTCCAGGATAGTAAGGGGTGAGTACCGGGAGGGGCAAAAGGTTTTTGGACGTTCCACCCTGGCGGGCAAGTACAATGTCTCCCCCGAAACCATACGCAGGGCTCTGATTCTGCTTCAGGACACAGGGATAGTTAATGTTTCCCCCGGAGTGGGAGTGGTGGTGAGATCAAAGAGGGCTGCCGAGACTTTTATGGCCCAGAGCGGCCAGAGGCAGATTCTCCGGGATCTGCAGGAAAGGCTGCACATACTGTTAAGGCAAAGAGATAATCTGAATCAGGAAATAGAAAAGCTGACCAACGACCTATTGGACTACACCTTCAAAATGGCCGGAAGATTCCAGAAGATAGAGGAAATAAAGGTTAACAGGTGCTCTCCCCTGGTGGGCAGATCCCTTATGGAGGCCGAATTCAGGGGCAAAACCGGGGCCACGGTACTGGCTATTTACCGGAATGGTGAGGAAATAGTGTCTCCCAGGGCAGACACCATAATAGAGGTGGACGATGTGCTTATTATGGTAAGCCAGCCCGAGATGAAGGATGAGCTGCACCGTATGGTGGACCCCGATTAAAAGGGTATAAAATATGGGCGAAAGGGCATAATAACCGGTAAATCCGCCATAATCAGGAGGGAGCCGGTGTGGGATTCAAAGACTTTGAGAGCAAAGTCAAGGATGTCCGGGTAAAACTGGCCGAAGAACACAGAGAGGCCGTGGAACAAAGTATAACTCCGCTGACAGAAGAAAATGACACCGTACCTGACTCCCGGTAACTGCAAAAGCAGGAAGGCCCGCTCAAAGCGGGCCTTCCTTTTTACCACATGCCCATGCAGTAGACGTACATTATAGTATTTATTTTTTAATTATGGCCATTAAAAAAGGGAATCCTATTCTTAGCTGGCCGGTGCGCCAGCAGTTTTCGCGGCAGCCCGGGTGGAGGTGAATAGATGACAGGTCCCGGCTCAGGCGGCGCAGGGCACAGGTTAAGGCACGGCTGGAACCGGATCTGCCTGGTGGCCGGCCGCCCGGCAAGACAGGCTGTAAAGCTTATGCGTTTGTTGATTACGGGATTCGTGGTTTTTTTCAGCCCCCTTATCGTCTGGCTCATTCTGGCCGTGAACAGGGAGCTTATTCACTATATTGTCAATGCCCGCTGGGCTGGATTTATTGCTCCCGATGCGCTGAGAACAATGAGGGAGGACGTGAACAGCCGGTGGTTTGTGTCCGGCTTCAACGAGGCTGCCCTGGGGGGACTCCTTACACTATACGGGGTGATAGTAACAGTATGGTATTATCACTCAGTAAGGCAGCAGGAGGTGGTGGAGAAAAGACTCTTTGTCATCGACGAACTGCTGGAGGAGCTTAAGAAAAATAGAAAAATGCTTGATCTGCTGGGGGGAGACCGGGGCCGTTTTCTCTGTGAGACGTCCGGGGAGCTGTTTCCCGAAAGTCCTGATAAAGTGATAGTTTTTCACACCAGAGCCTGGCAGAGACTGGGGGCTGATGTGGCCATGCTGCCCCGGATACTGCACCTGAAGCTGTCAGTGCTGTACAGCTGCCTGGTGGAGTGCAGCGCCGCCGGTGACTATCACAGGCGCAGGGCCACCATTGACAGGCTGCCGGAAATAATAACCGAACTGCAGAGATACAGGCGCAGGCTGAATAAGCCTGACTTTAGATGAAAGCCGGGAGAATGAAAGTTGTGTTTGACACCCTGGAGCAATAGCCCTATAATATTAAATAGTCCTGAAATAACTGAATATCTGCCTTCGGGGATGGGTGAAATTCCCTACCGGCGGTATGGCCCTGGCAAAGGGGCCGAGCCCGCGAGCCCCTCGCAGGGGGGCTGATCCGGTGAGAAGCCGGGGCCGACAGTACAGTCTGGATGGGAGAAGGTTAATTTAGCAACACGTTTGTTTATAAAGGCAGACGTGCGGATTATTTTTTGTGCGCATATTTTCCCCGAAAGGTATAAACTTCGGGGATTATTTTTTTAGAAAATTTTTTTCAGCAGGTGGTGCCATTGGACAACAGCTATTACATGAGAATGGCCCTGGACCTGGCGGCCTCCGCCATGGGCCGCACCAGTCCCAACCCCATGGTGGGGGCGGTGCTGGTTAAGGATGGGAAGGTTTTGGGCAAAGGGTATCACGCCAGGGCGGGCACCCCCCATGCCGAGATTGTGGCGCTGAGTGACGCCGGGGAGGCGGCCCGGGGATCAACGCTTTATGTCACCCTGGAGCCCTGCTGCCATCACGGCAGGACCGGGCCCTGCACCGAGGCCGTTATAGCGGCCGGGGTAAAAAAGGTGGTTGCCGCCATGACCGACCCCAACCCCGTAGTGGCCGGAAAGGGGTTTGACCGGCTAAGGGAAGCGGGGCTGGAGGTTGAGGCCGGGATACTGGAAGAGGATGCCCGGAATCTTAATGAGGTATTTATAAAATACATAACCACCGGGCTGCCCTTTGTGGTGATGAAGTCCGCCGCAAGTCTGGACGGAAAAATTGCCACCCGGACCGGGGAGTCCCAGTGGATTACCGGGCCCGGGGCCAGGGAATACGGGCACAGGCTGAGGGACAGGTATGACGCGGTTATGGTGGGAATAAACACCGTGCTGGCCGATAATCCCTCCCTCAACACCAGGCTTCCCGGCGGTGGAAGGGATGCCGTGAGGGTTGTGCTGGACAGCCAGGCCAGGACGCCCCCGGAGGCAAATATTATAAAGAGCTCACCCCTGGCGCCGGTAATAATAATAACCACACCCGGGGCGCCGGCGGAGAAAGTAAAAGCCCTTGAGGGAAACGGGGCCAGGGTGGAGATCGTCCCCGCCGTGAGCGGGCGGGTGGACATGAAGGAGGCCTTTGCCTCGCTGGCCCGCAGGGGAATAACCAGTGTCCTGATAGAGGGAGGCGGACAGGTTCATGCCTCGGCCCTTGACTCGGGAATGGTGGACAAGGTGGTGTGGTTTATCGCCCCCATGCTCATCGGAGGCCGGGAGGCCCCCGGGGCGCTGGGCGGGGAGGGGCCGGAAAGCCTGGCCGGGGCCACGGCCCTGGACAGGGTCAGTGTTTCAAGGATAGGTGGGGATATACTTGTTGAGGGATATATTTCAAGACAGAGAGGGTAGCCTATGTTTACCGGACTGGTAGAAGAGCTGGGTACTGTGAGGGGAGTGGCCAGGGGGGCCGATTCGGCCAAAATACACCTGCAGGCCCAAAAGGTGCTGGAGGATATAAAAATTGGAGACAGCATAGCCGTCAACGGGGTCTGCCTGACAGCTGTGGAATTTGACAGGGGCCGCTTTGTGGCCGATGTTATGGCCGAGACCCTGGCCAGAACCAACCTGGCCAACCTGAGGCCCGGGGACAGGGTGAACCTGGAAAGGGCGCTGCGGCTGGGTGACCGCCTGGGGGGACACCTGGTCAGCGGCCATATAGACGGGGTAGGGACTATCACCAGGCAGGAAAAAAATGACATAGCCACACTGATCACCATAACCGCCCCGCCGGGGGTTATGAAATATATCATAAAAAAGGGGTCTGTGGCCATTGACGGCGCCAGTCTCACGGTGGTGGACTTTGGCTCCGGCTCCTTCCAGGTTTCACTGATCCCGCACACCGCCCATATGACCACCCTGGGCTTAAAAAAAACCGGTGACACGGTAAATCTGGAGGGTGACCTGGTGGGAAAATATATTGAAAGGCTGCTGGCCGCCCGGCAGGATGCGGGAGAGGAAAGGGCCGGCCGGGGGATCACCTTTGGTTTTCTGACGGAGAAGGGCTTCATTTAGAGGAATGGGGACACACCTCTCTTTTGGGAGTGGCTTTGGGGTCGGAGGAATGTCCCCGATCGGTATGGCTGGGAGAAGGAGGCATTTTCTCGATCGGTAACGATAGGTATCGGCTCTGGGGGTCGGAGGGATGTCCCCGATCGGTACGGCTGGGTGAAGGAGCAATGTTTCTGATGGGTGACTTGGTTGGGAATAAGGAAAGGGGACACACCTGCTGGAGTCTGGGTAGTCCTTTGGAGACAGGAATGTCCCCGATCGGGATGGCTGGGGGAAGGAGCAAAGTTGTTGATCGGTGACTTGGAAACAGTATAGGGAGGGCTAAGGATAATGGGTTTTAAGTTTAATATTATTGAAGAAATACTGGAGGATATAGGCCGGGGCAGAATGGTTGTAATGGTGGACGACGAGGACCGGGAGAACGAGGGCGACCTGATCATGGCGGCCGAGGCCGCCACTCCCGAGGCTATAAACTTTATGGCCACCCACGGCAAGGGGCTAATATGCCTTCCTATTGTAGGGGAGAGGCTGGACCAGCTGGATCTGCCGGCCATGGTGAACAACAACACCGACCCCCACGGCACTGCCTTTACCGTTTCGGTGGACCACAAGGACACCACCACCGGCATATCAGCCCATGAAAGGGCGGCCACCGTAAAGGCTGTACTGGACCCGAACACCAGGCCCGATGATATGAGAAGGCCGGGGCACATATTCCCGCTGCGGGCCAAGGACGGCGGGGTGCTGCGCCGGGCGGGCCATACCGAGGCCTCGGTGGATCTGGCCCGGCTGGCCGGGATGTATCCGGCCGGGGTAATCTGCGAGATTATGAAGGAAGACGGGACCATGGCCAGGGTTCCCGAGCTGGTGGAGTTCTGTAAAAAGCACAGTCTTAAAATGGCCACCATTGCCAGCCTGATACAGTACCGCAGGAAAACTGAAAAGCTCATCAGGAGAGTTGATTCCGCCAAGCTTCCTACCAAGTACGGCGATTTTACGGCAGTGGCCTATGAGAGCCTGCTGGACAACAAGGGGCACATAGCCCTGGTGAGGGGAGACCTGCAGAGCGTGGATGCCCCCCTGGTGAGGGTTCACTCGGAGTGCCTGACCGGTGATGTTTTCGGCTCCCTGCGGTGCGACTGCGGGGACCAGCTGGCGGCGGCAATGAAAATTATAGACAGGGAAGGAGTGGGCGTGCTCCTATACATGCGCCAGGAAGGAAGGGGCATAGGGCTGCTCAATAAGATAAGGGCCTATAAGCTGCAGGATATGGGTAAGGACACTGTGGAGGCCAACGAGGAGCTGGGATTTCCGGCCGATCTGAGGGACTACGGGCTGGGGGCGCAGATACTGGCCGACCTGGGCCTTACCAGAATAAGGCTGATCACCAATAACCCGAGGAAGATCGCCGGCCTGGAGGGTCATGGGCTGGTAGTGGCGGGCAGGGTTCCCATAGAGATAAACCCCGGCAATGACAACCGCTTCTACCTTTCCACCAAGAAAAAAAAGCTGGGCCACATGCTGAGCATGGGGGAAAGATAAAACCCGGGAGAGAAGGAGGAAAACATAATGGCAAAGGTATTTGAGGGAAATCTTCTTGGCGGGGGGCTTCGTTTCGGCCTGGCGGTAGGCCGTTTCAATGAGTTTATTACTAACAAGCTTCTTTCCGGGGCGCTGGACGCGCTTAAACGTCACGGGGTGGAGGATCAGGACGTGGAGGTGGCCTGGGTGCCCGGGGCTTTTGAGCTGCCCATGGTAGCCGCCCGCATGGTTTCCCTCCAGCGCTTTGACGCGATCATCTGCCTGGGGGCAGTCATAAGAGGGGCTACACCGCACTTTGACTACGTGGCGGCCGAGGTGTCCAAGGGGGTGGCCAAGGTGGGTCTTGATTCCGGTGTTCCCACCATATTCGGGGTTATTACGGCTGACACCATCGAGCAGGCTATTGAGAGGGCCGGGACCAAGGCCGGCAACAAGGGCTGGGACTCGGCCGTCACCGCCATAGAGATGGCCAACCTGGTGAAGGGGATTGTTTAGCTAAAGGGTATTACTGCGGGTCGGAATACAGAATACAGAATTCAGAAGCCAGAATGGATAGGCATTCCTTTCACGTATTTTGAACCTTAGTACGGTCTGTTTATTATGGGGTGGATATCCCATTGTCTGGGGAAAGGACTGAGGCCCATTGCCAAGCGGGGCAGAATACCCGGAATTACACA
>JAMCVT010000047.1 GCA_023475565.1 Actinomycetota bacterium | reverse complement strand
TGACTGTCAACGCTTAATGCAAGGAATTACTTCCTTACATCCATGACTCGCTACCGGTGGCTTGGTTAAGCCTTACCGGACGGGAGTTCCACCCGCTAAATCACACGACCTTGCCCGGTCGCACCTGGATTCTGACTTCTGTATTCCGACCTTTTAGGCACTCAGTATTAGCTTATACCATACCCGGCAGCGAAGGCCTTCCTGTTTACCTCCAGGAACCTGGCAGGCACCCTGGCGGCCAGCGCCTCCTGCCACTTTTCCTCCGCAAAGGGCAGCCTCCTGGCCAGCAGCCCCACCAGAACCACATTGGCAGCCCTGGCATTTCCGCATTCCCTGGCTGTGCCCAGGGCGTCCAGCACCACTGTGTCCTTTATTTTTGCTTTAAGATAGCCGGATATATCCTCCGGGTATTCGGCAAGGCCTGCCAGCACCGGCACCGGGTAGATGGCCTGGTCGTTTACCAGCAGGCTTCCCCCGGCCTTGAGGTAACTCAGCCAGCGCAGAGCTTCCAGCTTTTCAAAAGCCAGTATAACATCGGCCCTGCCCTCCTCTATAAGGGGTGAATAAACCTTTTCGCCCATGCGCACCTGGGTGACCACGCTGCCGCCCCTCTGGGCCATACCGTGAATTTCAGATACTTTTATGTCATATCCGGCAGCCTGGCCCACATGGGCCAGTATTCTGCTGGCCAGTATGGTTCCCTGGCCTCCTACGCCAACCAGAAGAATATCTATTTCACGCACCGGCCTCGCCCCCTTCCGCCACCAGGGCCCCGAACTTGCACACCTGTGTGCACAGCCCACACCCTATACAGGATGCGGGGTCCACCGAGCATAATTTTTCATTCACCGATATGGCGGGACAGCTCAGCCTAAGGCAGGTTTTGCAGCCGGTACACGCTTCCTTATCCACCGTTACCGGGGGCAGGGCCTCCCTTTTAAGTAAAGCGCAGGGCCTCCGGGCTATTATAACCGACGGCCCGGGAGCGGCCACCTCTGCCTGTATGGCTTCGGTAAGCTGTGACAGATCAAGCGGGTCAACAGTCCTCACCCGGGTCACTCCCAGGGCACTGACCAGACCTTCCAGGTCAACCTTGGGCGCAGCTCCTCCCATAAGTGTTTTCCCTGTGGACGGGTGCTCCTGGTGTCCCGTCATGGCGGTGGTGCTGTTGTCCAGAATCATCACGGTGGTATTGCCGTTATTGTATATAACATCAATAAGCCCGGTTATGCCGGAGTGCAAAAAAGTGGAGTCCCCTATAACAGCCACTGTGCGCCCCCTCAGTTCCGGGGCGGCCATGTCGATGCCGTGAGACATCCCTATGCTGGCCCCCATGCAAATACAGCTGTCCATCCCCTCCAGGGGAGCCAGCCCGCCCAGTGTGTAGCAGCCTATATCCCCGGTGACTACCAGTTTTAGCTTGTGCAGGGTGTAAAACACACCCCGGTGGGGGCAGCCGGCACAAAGCACCGGAGGCCTGACCGGCACCGCGGGCATGTCCTCAAACTTCTGTACGGGAGCTGAGCTTTCCTCCGGAATAATCCCGGCGGCGATAAACCCTCTTTTTAATACCGCCACACTTAGCTCACCGGTTTCCGGGAAAAACTCCCTGCCAGCCACGGGCAGGCCCAAAAGCCTTACAAACTCCTCAATGTAGGGCTCCAGTTCCTCCACCACGAAGAGCCTTTTCACCCCGGCGGCAAATTTTTTAATCAGTTCGGCCGGCAGGGGGTAGGTCATCCCCAGTTTGAGTACCGGCGCCCCGGGAAGGGTTTCCCTGACATACTGAAAGCTTATGCCGCTGGTGATTATCCCTACCTCCGGGTTGCCCTCCAGTATAAAGTTGACCGGGGTCTTTTCTGAATAATCCCGCAGCCTGGTAAGCCTTTCACCCAGCGACTGCCTTCTCATTTTTCCGAAAGCCGGCACCATCAGCCATTTGCGGGTGTCCTTCCGGTATTCTTTAAGGCCCCTCTCAACACGTTCTTTAAGCTCAACAAATCCCTGGGAATGGGCCACCCTGGTGGTGGTGCGCAGAATCACCGGAATATCAAATTCCTCGCTGATGTCAAGGGCCATCCCCACCATGTCCCTGGCCTCGGCGCTGTCCGCAGGCTCCAGTACCGGAATCCTGGCAAACCGGGCATAATTGCGGTTGTCCTGTTCGTTCTGCGAGCTGTGCATCCCCGGGTCATCGGCGGAAACAAGCACCAGGCCCCCGTTGACCCCTGTATAGGCAGCCGTCAGCAAGGGGTCGGCGGCCACGTTTACACCCACGTGTTTCATGGTCACCACCACCCTGGCGCCTGCCATTGCGGCGCCGATACCCACCTCCAGGGCCACCTTTTCGTTGGGCGCCCACTCGGCGTATACCCCTTTGTACCGGCAGAAATTTTCCAGTATCTCAGTGCTGGGTGTACCGGGATAGCCGGCCCCCACAGTGACTCCACTCTCAAAGGCCCCCCTGGCAATGGCGGCGTTCCCCGTCATAAGCTCCTTCAAGTCCTGACCACCTCCAAGTTCTCACTTTCATTTCTGTCTGTTATCAATTATCCTCTTGGCTTTCCCCTGGCTTCTCTCAATAGAGAAGGGCTCCACCAGCCTCACCCTGGCGCCAATGGACAAAACGCTCTGGAGCCGGGATTTTATCCTTCCCTCTAAGGCCTCAAGGTCTTTGAAGCTTCCGGTGAAAGCCTTTTCAGTGGGCTCCACCTGAACCTCCATTGTATCCAGGTACCCCTTCTTGGTAAGTATTATCTGGTAGTGGGGTGAAATCCCATTAACTTCCATAAGCACACTTTCTATCTGGGAGGGAAATACATTTACCCCGGAAATAATAAGCATGTCGTCGGAGCGGCCGGTAACCTTACGCATCCTGGCAGTTGTTCTCCCGCATAGGCAGGGCTCGTAACTCAGTTTTGTAATATCCCTGGTGCGGTATCTTATAACCGGAAAGGCTTCCTTGGTAAGGGTGGTGATCACCAGCTCACCCTCCTCGCCGGGTCCCATGGGCTCTCCGGTGTCAGGGTCGATTACCTCGACCAGAAAATGATCCTCATTTATATGCATACCCAGGGCCTCAATACACTCCCCGGACACTCCCGGGCCCATTACCTCGCTGAGCCCGTAATTATCGGTGGCCCTTATTCCCCAGGCCTTCTCCAGCTCTGAGCGCATGTTTTCCGACCAGGCCTCGGCCCCGAACAGCCCCACCCTGAGTTTCAGGTCTCCAGGCCCCATGCCCATCCGGCTGGCCGCCTCGGCCAAATGCAGCGCATAGGACGGGGTGCCCACCAGCACCGTGGTCCCAAAATCTTTCATCAGCATTATCTGTTTTTCAGTATTGCCCACCGAAGAGGGAACTATGGCCGCTCCGGCCTTCTCCAGTCCGTAATGGAGCCCGAAGGCGCCGGTAAAAAGACCATAGCCGAAGGTAATCTGGGCCACATCCTCAGCAGTGACCCCGGCCATGGTAACTATGCGGGCAATAAGTTCCGACCAGGTGTTCAGGTCCTTTTTGGTATACCCCACCACTATCGGTTTTCCCGTAGTTCCCGAGGAGGCGTGCAGCCTGACAACATCCTTCAGGGGCGCCGCAAAGAGGCCGTATGGGTAATTGTCACGCAGGGCCAGCTTGGTGGTAAAGGGAAATTTTTTGATATCTTCCAGGGAGCACAGGTCATCCGGCCGGCAGCCTTCCCTGTCGAATAATTCCCGGTAATAGGAAACCCTGCTGTATACCAGAGTAAGGGTTTCCTTCAGCCTTTTAAGCTGCAGGTCCTTTAAACGCTCCCTGTCGATGCACTCGTGTTGAGGGTCCCAGATCATTGAACTTTCCACTTCCTTATCATTCAGCTTATTAGTAATACCTGCGGCCGGAATAACGAAAAACACAATCAGTATAAGCTGGTGTCAGGCCCTTTCCTCTCCCACCTTTAAGGACACGGAGGACTTTTTGTCCTTTCCGGCGGTCAACCCGCCAAATACCTTATCCAGATGCTGCTCAGGGAGGGGCCGGGTGAAAAGGCTTACCACCGGGACCACCGCCAGGGGCGCCAGCATGGCCAGGCAGCCTATGGTAGGAATCCAGCTGGCGTCTTTCCTGACATAAATGAAATATGCAGAGAGCGCCACTGAAATTGTAAGTCCCAGCAGTGCCCCTACCCAGGCCGAGGCGGGAGTGGTTTTTTTCCAGAAAAGGCCGTACACATAGGGCGCCAGGAATACACCGGCCACAGTGCCCCAGGATATGGACATCAGGTTTAGAATTATTTCCGGCTTCATAAGGGCGATTACCAGGGACAGGGCTATAAACACCAGGCAGAAAAGCCTCAGGGCCATAGTCCACTGCCGCCCCTCAAGGTCAGGCTTCACAGTTTTCAAAAGGTCAATGGCAATGGACGAGCTGCTCACCAGCACCAGGGAGGCCAGGGTGGACATAGATGCCGAAAGAACCAGCAGCAGTATTATAGCCGCGCCTGTTTCCGGCAGCTTGGAGTCAATAAGTATAGGCATCAGCATGTCCGGAGTGGGCTTACCCGTGGAGGGGTCCAGGGGCAGCTTGTCAAAGAACAGGTGGGTCATGGATCCTGTGTAATATGCCCCGAGGGTTATAACCAGGGCAAACAGGGTGGCCACTATCATGGCCGGCCTGATGGCCTTTTCATCTTTTATGGCGTAAAACTTCTGGATCATTTGGGGCAGGCCCCATGGTCCTATGCTGGTAAGCACAACCAGGGAAAGCAGGGAAACCAGGGGCAGCCACCCGGAGGGCGCCGGGGCAACCAATTTGGGGCTTATGGCAGCAAGTTTGTGGATGCCTGCAGCAACACCTCCCACCTGGGGCGACCCAACAATGAAGTACAGGAGCATGCCCACACCGAAAATCATTACCGTGCCCTGAATAACATCAGTTATGGCCACCGCCCTGTACCCGCCCATGACCAGGTAAAGGGCTGTGAGCAGGCACATTAAAAGAGCGGCATAGATATAGGGAACCCCGAATATCTGGTTGAACATATAGCTGAGCCCCATGTAAACAGAGGCCGAATAAGGAACCAAAAAAATAAAAATAACCAGTGCGGAGAATATCTTCATGTTTTTGCTGAGGTAGCGGGCCTCTAAAAACTCCGGCATGGTCATGACATTCAGCCGGTTGGTCATAGCCCTGGTCCGCCGGGCCAGAACGGCCCAGGCCAGCAGACTTCCCACCAGAGTGTTGCCCACCACTATCCACAGGGCGGACATGCCGAATCCCCAGCCCACCTTGCCGGCATAGCCAATAAAAATAACTGCTGAAAAATATGTGGTGCCGTACGCAAAAGCCGAGAGCCAAGGCCCTATGCCCCTGCCTCCCAGGAAAAAATCATTTACACTGCGGGTTTTTTTCATGCCTGAATACCCGCTGTAAACCAGCACGGCCACAAAAAGAAACAGCAGTAAGTACTTGATGATCACTGCCTACCATCCTCCAATGTTCTTTTGTTATAAGTATTGCTGCCGGTGGGCGGGTGCGGACCCGCCCACCGTATAATTTATTTCCACACCGATTGATATTTTCCTTCTGATATTAGCCTTTTCCCTAAAGATTCACCACAGTTTTAGGCCGCACACCACTTCTCCTGACAAATGAGGTCATTCTGCGGAAGGCCTCGCCCAGGTCCTCCATTGAGGCGGCGTAGGAACACCGGACAAAGCCCTCCCCGCTTGGGCCAAAGGCGTTTCCGGGAATTACGGCCACCTTTTCCTCCCTCAAAAGCCTTTCGGCAAACTCCTCTGCGGCAAGGCCGGTGGGGATTATATCGGGAAAGGCGTAAAAGGCTCCCCCGGGCTCGAAGCAGTGCAGACCCATTTCTTTAAAGGACTGCATAACCATGTGGCGGCGCCGGTTATACTGCTGAACCATTCTTACCATCCCGTCCCGGCCGTTTTTAAGAGCCTCCAGGGCGGCCATCTGGGCGGTAATGGGAGCGCAGAGTATGCCGTACTGGTGTATTTTGTTCATAGCCTCTATAAAATAGGGATTGGCGGCGGCGTAGCCTATACGCCAGCCCGTCATGGCGTAAGCCTTTGAAAAGCCGTTCAAAAGCACTGTCCGGTCCTGCATGCCGGGTATTGACGGAAAGCAGGTATGGCTGCCCACATAGGTCAGCTTGTCATAGATTTCATCCGATATGACAATCAGGTCATGGTGCCGCACAACCTCGGCTATTTCCAGCATATCCCTGCGGCGCAGCACCGCCCCGGTGGGGTTATTGGGATAGCAGAGGAGCAGTATTTTGGTCCTGGGTGTAATTCTCTTTTCCACGATCTCCGCCGTAAGCCTGAAGTCATTCTCAACGGTGGTGGGCATGGTTACCGGCACCCCGCCGGCCAGGGTGGTGGTGGGCGCGTACGATACGTAGGAGGGCTCGGGAATAAGCACCTCGTCGCCGGGGCTCACCAGTGCCCTTATGGCCAGGTCAAGCCCCTCGCTCACCCCCACGGTAATCAAAATCTCTCTGCGGGCATCATAAGTGACACTGTAAGAAATGTCCAGGTCCCTGACTATTTCCTCCCGGAGTTCCAGCAGGCCCTGATTGGAGGTGTACATGGTGTATCCCTTCTCGAGGGAATAGATGCAGCCCTCCCTGATGTGCCAGGGAGTAACAAAATCAGGTTCCCCAACACCCAGTGATATTACACCCTTCATTTCGGTAACCATATCGAAAAATTTGCGTATTCCGGACGGCGGGATGCCCCGCACAACAGGGTTGATTCTTTCGTACCAGCCGGCCTTTTTACTCACGGTGAAACCACCAACCTTCTATCTTCTTCATCGTCCTCAATAATTACCCCGTCCTGCTTATATGTTTTGAGCACAAAATGAGTGGTTGTGCTGATCACACCATCAATGGTGGACAGCTTGGTGGCCACAAAATGGCTCACCTCTTTCATGGTCCTGCCCTCGATAAAAACACCCAGATCATAGGTTCCCGACAGCAGGCGGACGCTCCGGACCTCGGGAAAGCGGTATATCCTCTCGGCTACGGCATCAAAGCCCACATCCCTCTGGGGGGTGATCCGCACCTCGATCATGGCCGAAACCTTCTCTTCCCCCACCTTCTCCCAGTTTACCAGGGTAATGTATCTCAAAATGGTTTTGTTTCTCTCCAACTCCCTTATCCTGCCCCTTACTTCTTCTTCATCCATTTTAAGCATAACGGCAATCTCGCTCTCAGTCAGCCTGGCGTTTGACTCCAACAAATCCAGCAACTCTTTCAAGCAGGGCACCTCCTTTACTACAGCTTATACAAAATAAAAAACTCCCGCCCCCAATAAAGGGACGAGAGGCTTTTCTCGCGGTACCACCCAAATTGGCCGCCATTGCAGCCCACTTAAGACGCCCTTTAACGGGGGCTACCGGCGGACTTACTAACCAGTGGTTTTTAGTCCTGCAGCTCCGGGGCGGCACGGGCCTGTTCATCTGCCGGGCTTTCACCAAACCCCGGCTCGCTGGAGACTACCATTGCCCACATTCCCCATCATGGCCTTGCCTATTCGAAATTATGGAAATTATAGCACGGGCTTTTTTCATAAGTCAACAGGAAATCGGTGTAAACTGCTAAGACGGCGTGAATTCCCGGTCGGAATACAGAAGCCAGGAGTCAGAATTCAGAATATAGGTCACTGGCTCCTGGCTCCTGGCTCCCGGCTCCCGGCTCCCGACCGTTGAAACACTCTACATAGTCAAAACCCCGTTATTGGTCTTGATTACCTTCAGCAGCTTTACTTCCTCTCCGGTCAGCGCATCTATATAAACAAGGAAAACATCCTTGTCCAGCCGGCCCTGGAACTCGTAGGCGAGCACTTCATTATCCACCGTTTTGGGTATCAGAGCCAGCCGCCCGGGAGTAACGTCCTCCAGCCTCGGGCTTAGTTTTGCCCTGGCCTCGGCCGCCGTCAGCCTAGGCTGGGGAAGAGTTCTTGCCCTATGCGCCATCCAGTAATTGGCGGCATCATAGCCCACCACCTGGCCGTTGTCGAGAGACACGGTAACTTTTATCTGGTCGGGGTATAGTATTATTTTCCCCTGGGTGGCTGCATAATTAAACACCGCCACGGCATCCCGGACTTCATAATAGGTGGACTCCATGTCCTTGAAGCCCCGGTCTTCCAGAAAACGGCCGGCTATGTCCCCCGCCTCCCTTACCTTCAGGGCGGCAGTGCCGGGAGATCTTGAATTGAGCATCCAGACAACCTTTCCTCCCCGGCTGGAAACACCCATGGTAATTTTTTCCCCGTTTTGGGCCGGCCTGGGTGATATATCCACACGGTAAACCGGCAGCCTGCCGTTTACCGTGCCGGCTACATTAGCAATGTAGGTGGTATTGGGCCTGCGCTCTATAAACTTTAGTGAAATGTCCCTGGCCTGATCGCTGCTGACCTGGGAACCTTCCAATCCCACGGGAGTCTTCCTGGCTATATGGTCTGAGAAGGGCCCGTCATAAATAAGGGTTGGATACTGCTGCATATTCCTGTCAATAACCTGAAAATTACTGTTGGCCAGCTGGGGCCCGGCCCTGCGCAAAACATACCTGCTGTCCCTCTTCAGCTCACTTAAGGTCAGGGTACCGCTGGACAGGCTGGACTCAACATTTCTCAGTTCGCCGTTCAGTGTCTGGGCCTGCTTGTAGAGCTTATTCAGTGTCTGCCACTGGTCGTCATTTTTTGAACTGCCCCCGGCGGTCTGCGCAGCCAGGGACTGGGAATAGGCCCCCAACTGGTTTAAAAATTTTATAGTCCGGGCCACACTTGCTTCTGTTACCGGTATCTGGCCCAGGTTGCTCTGGGCTGCCAGCGACTCCTGCCAGAGCCTCATAAAAAGCTGGGAGTCCTGGTGTGTTTCTTCCCCCACCAGGGACTTGGACAGCATCACCTCCATATTCTGAACATTATTCAGGAGGTTATAAAAGGCCAGGTTATACTTGTTATTCAGAGCAGTTTCGGCCGCCTGGCGGGATACCATCTGCCCGTAGCCCCAGAAACCCACCCCCGCCAGCAAAAGGATCCCCACCGCAATGGGAAAAATCCACCTGTATTTCCTCAACAATGTAATTCCTCCTTAACGGGCAAAAATATGCCGGCCTATTTGCGTTAGCACCTGCCTGGACCATATCCAGGCATTTACCGGTTTGTATGGATTCCAGAAAAAGATCGCCCCATTGGTGGGATCGAATCCGCTTATGGCTGCCTGGGCGGCCCGGAGGGACTCGTCGGATACCGGCCTGGTATACTGCCCGTTGGAGACTGACTCAAAGGCGCTGGGCTGAAATATCACTCCGGCAATAGAACTGGGAAAAGCGCCGCTCTGAGTACGGTTTAGTATCACCGCGCCCACCGCCACCTTACCGGCATAGGACTCATCGGCGGCTTCCCCCTCGATAACCCTGGCCAGCAGGTTAACGCTGTCCCTGTCGGAGGCCCCCCTGGAAGCGCCTGAGCTGTAGGTTCCGTATGCAGACTGTCTTACCGCCGGCAGGCCCAGGGATGCCCATGTGTTGGGACCTACCACCCCGTCCGGGGCCAGGCCGTTTTTCCTCTGAAAATCCTGCACCGCCTTGAAGGTTTTCCCGGAATAATAACCATCAACCGGACCGGTGTAATAACCCCACCTGTTAAGAAGAGCCTGCACCTTGGTCACCTCGGGGCCGCTGCTTCCCCAGTATAAAACAGTGCTCTGGCCCAGGGCTTCACCTCCCCGCCAGATTACCATTCCGCTCACAAGTAAGGCCCCAATAATAAGAAATGTTTTTATCGCCCTCCGCAAATACAAACAATACCCCCCCTGACAAATAAAGTTTAAAATATTTTGTCTTGCAAAGGGTATAAGTATGTACGACCTCACAGGTATTCTTTACGGTCAGAATTCAGAAGCCAGGAGTCAGAATCCAGAATTTTTGCATGCGATACTCTGAATGACCCTTACCCGAATTGATGGACACGCCAAACTGAGATAAAATCAAAATGATGGAGGTGTCCATAATGGGTCTAACTGGTAAAAGGCACAACAAAGAATTTAAAGTTGAAGCCGTGCGCCTGGTTA
>JAMCVT010000150.1 GCA_023475565.1 Actinomycetota bacterium | reverse complement strand
CCCCGGTTCTGTTGGTCCTGGACAGCCGGTCAACCAGTTCCGACCAGAGCATTTCCCGGTTCTTCCAGTCGGTCTCCTTCCGGCTCCGACCCACGGCTATGGTTAGGGCGCCGTCATGCTTAATTTTGGGTTTGGTTTGTGGGGCTGTTACTTCATGTAGCATTGTTTATCTACCCTCACTGATTCTAAGACGTTGTGCTGTAAACAAGCCTTATCACTGAGCCTTTCCCTGAAGGGATCGCATTTCGAGATTATCGATCCACAGGTTTAAAGTTTCTTTTGTGAAAAAAACTCTGCGCCCTATGCGGTAGTGGGGAATCATTCCGGCTCTAACATCTTTCATGAGCTTATCGTAACCGCATCCGATAAAGGCAGCTGCTTCTTGAGGTAGCATCCTGGTCCTTTGGCTAACAGCTGTCTCCTCTTTGTTCGCAAGCGGCCTTTCGAGCAACTGTAACTTCCGGGTCTCTTCGGTCATTTCAAACACCTCCCTTCAGTAAAGAAAAGGGCCTAATAAACGTCAGATATTACTGACATTCATTAGGCCCGCTTGGAGCGCTTAACGGCTCGCCTGGAGCGCTTATTTAAGATTTATTACTTTCTTATCGCTGTTCAAGAGTTCACCTACCGGCATTCTAGCATAAACAACTGTCCCTGCTCGCCGGCTCGCCTCTTTATCCTCTTTTTTCAGATATTTATTGCCGTTAATTGTTTCTATTTCAAAGAGGACTTTGTTCTGAAAGCGTACCTTTTGGATCAAAATTAACCCTCCTTGTCGCCCTCAGTTTCACAGGCTTCGACTCCCAAAACTTCAAAATTAAAGTCTTTATTGGAGTTTTCCGAATGGGACCGACGCCGTATTTCACTCATCTTAAAAAAATGGTCTGTATAATACGTAATTATCTCAGATAAGCCTAGGGCAGGATTAATTTCCGCAAGCACCGCATCTGCTGCCCTTAGCGCCTGAAGCACCTTAATTTTGGCGTCATCATTAATATTGAAGTTGTCAGGGTTTGGTATTTCTAGAATAAAGCCTCCAGCCCTAAGATGCTTTGTCCTCTCACACTTTTCGAGGATTGCAGTTTTTACAAAATCTGCTTGCGGAGTATTTCCGCCTTCAGGTGTACTGCGATAGTAATTTAATAGTGCAAGATCATCATCTTCGATTTTAAAATTTAAGGTTTTCAATATTTCCCACCCCTTTGATACGATTATATGCTTTGTTATTTGCTTTGTCAATGACTTTGTTATTTCTATGTTGTTAAATTGTGTTTATTTTATAATGCTTTGTTGTTTCAGATGGGAGCATGTTTCCCATAGACAGATTTATAGACAGAAATTCATAAATAAGCATAAAAAAATAGTCATCTGAGTAAAAATGACTATTAAAGAAAACCAGTAATATCAAGGCTTGTACGCCTGCATACAAAAGTATAAAAAAGGCCTTCACGCACTCCAAAACCGTAGGCTGCAGGTTCGAGTCCTGTCTCCCCTGCCAGCAAAAAACTAGACACCGTAATGGTTTGCGGTGTCTTTTATTTTATCGCATAAGCAACCCGGTGGCTATTTGGCTACTAAGTTGACAACAGGCAACGATAAAATAATGAATTATATTTCGAATGATCTAATGAAAAACAATAAAGCCCTCCCTCTTTTTTTCTCATGTCATATATGAATCCAGAAGGAGGTTATTCAGTTACTTTCCCCGACCTCCCCGGCTGCATAACTGAAGGCGATACCGTTGAAGAAGCTCTCAGTATGGCCAAGGAGGCTATAAGTCTTCACCTCTACGGCATGGAGGATGACGGGGATCCTATGCCCAACCCGACCCCACCCGAGAAATTAAAAGTTCCCGAAGTTGGATTTATCAGCTTAATCGAAGTCTGGATGCCGCCCTTTCGGGATAAGATGGCTAACAAGGCCATCAACAAAATGGTTACCCTTCCGAAATGGCTTAAGGACATGGCAGAACGAGAAAAAGTAAATGTTTCCCATGTTCTCCAGGAGGCCCTTAAAAGCCACCTGGGCGTTTCGGAAAGATATCCAATTTAAAAGCAGCCGTAAGTGTTAGTATATTTTTAATAATTATTCCCTTGTCTTTTATTAGATTTAAAACGATAAAAAGTTAAATGAATTATTGTCCCTGATAATAGGACAATCCCTAATATTACCTCTGAAATATTAACAATTTTGCCTGCTTTAGTCAGAGGATATATATCACCATAGCCTGTTGTTGTTACAGTTATTACACTGAAATACAGGAAATCTATTATATGGCTTGATTGGTTCAATCCTATGAAAGTATCGTTATTAAAACTAACCATTATTTTGTATATCAATGCATAAAATACAGCCAGTAGCATAAGGGCTATAACTGGCCCCAAGTATAAAAATATCCCTTTATTTTCTGTCTTTTTCGGGGATTTGTCCACTTTCGGTTACCTCTCTTTTTTATAAATCATCCGGCATTATATAGTTTCAGCAACAACTTTACTCTTTTGTTTTCCTCTACTTTTCTCTACCACAGGAGGCCACCCAAACAAACGGCCCAGTTTTGCGTAAATCCACTTGGACTCTTTGGTCAACAGCGGACCCAATACGGCCAGAATTAACACATAGAGCGCCGCAAAGGATTGAAGGACAGGCAGCAATGCCCCAGCCTTGGCCAGGCCGGCCAGAATAATAGAAAACTCTCCTCTGGAGATAATGGTTAACCCTATATTTGTGGAAGCCCGGTGTGAATATCCGGACATACGCCCGGATATCAGGCCGGACACAAAATTCCCAACGATTGTCAGCAGCGCCGCTATTATTGCAGGCCACACTGCTCCGGGCAGTGACAGGGGATCTATGCTTAAGCCGAAACTAAAAAAGAACAGGGCGCCGAAAAAATCCCTGAACGGGACCACCAGGTGCTCTATCCTTTCAAGGTGTTCAGTCTCGGCCAAAACAAGCCCCACCAGTAATGCACCTATGGCTTCGGCTACGTGAATGGATTCTGAAAAACCTGCCACCAGGATTAAAGCGGCAAATAAGGCCAGCATAAACACCTCATCCGAGGGAATATCAAGAATACGATTTAAAAAAGAGATTAATTTGCGACCTAAAAGCAATACCCCTATCATAAACCCTAAAGCCACCAGCGCAGACTTCAAAGCCATTACCGGCGATGTTGACCCGGTTAAAACAAGTCCGGAAACTATAGACAGATATATGGCTACAAAAACATCCTGAAACATCATTAGGCCCAAGATCATTTCTGTTTCAGGTCTGACAGCCCGCTTCAGCTCAACCAGTACCTTTGCAACAATGGCACTGGAGGATATTGTCATAATTCCCGCAACTACTAAGATCTCTTTCAATGGCCACCCCAGTAGAAATGGAAACAGTATCCCTATTGTAAAGTTGATTGCCATATAAATTAACCCGGTCTTCATGATTGCATGGCGTGCCTTTAACAGCCTTCCCACTGAGAATTCCAGGCCGAGGTAAAACATAAGGTAGAGAACACCGAGCCGGCCCATAAAGTCTATCAATGGAGCACTTTTTATAAACCTCAAATCTATTATCCAGAACTGCGGCATATGCGGCCCCACGGCTAGTCCGGCCAGAATCAACAGTGGGACTATGGAAAACCGCAGGCGGGAGGCCAGAAGCCCGGCAGCGGCTATAACACAAATAGCAAGTCCTATTTCAAAAAGAATATTTTGATCCATTTACTTAAATACTCCCATCGTTTATAAGTCGCTTACACGTCTTCACCTGTCCCCTTTCACCGAGTGCAACCAGAGTCGCCCCTTCGTAGATAATCTGGTCAGGTCCAGGGTTTATGATTTTTGCCTGTTCCTTTTTTATGACAGCAATAATCATCGCCCCGGTTCTCTTACGGATATGAAGCTCTCCTATTGTTTTCCCGGCGGCTTTTGCCCCGGGCTCAACCTTGAACCATTCTATCTTCATTTCGTCAAAGGCCACATCCACCGATTCCAACGCTTTCGGCATGTAGACCATCCCTCCGAGAATAGCCCCCACACGGCGGGCTTCGGAATCGTCAAGAGTAACCATGGATATGCTATCTTCCGGGTCATTATAATCAAAATGGTGTATCTCACGTTTCCCGTCGTCATGAACAACGATTACCAGTTTATCCCCGCTCCGGGCATTAATCTGAAACTTTCTTCCTATTCCCGGAAGGTCCGATTCCCGAAATGTGCTCATTAATTCCCTCTCCTCTACAGTAATTTAAAGTACTCAAATATTATACTAACCATAAGCATTAATATGGAATAGAATATGGCTTATTACTCTCCTGCCGGGGTAAAATATTGTCAAGACCACTGTAAAAACAGGTAACTGCTGTTTTACTGCCGAACAATTCCAGTAATAGAGGTGCTTATGCGGAAAGTTTTTTATTTGCTCCTGATCATAATTATATCGGTTATGTCCGGCTGCGTCAGCCTTAAACCCGCCGCAACCGACTCAGATTATCAGGCCCCCGTGCTGTCACAGGAATCCAGTCAGTCGCAGCAGCAAAAATCCCCTTTAATTAAGGCCAAGGTAACCCGTGTGGTGGATGGTGACACTGTCCATGTCAGTCTTAACGGGGCAGACGAGACAGTCCGGCTTATAGGTGTGGACACCCCGGAGACCGTTAAACCAAATTCACCTGTGCAGCCATATGGAAAAGAGGCCTCCGATTATACCAGGTCGCAGCTGGAAGGAAAGACTGTTTACATAGAAAAGGATGTTCAGGAAAGGGATAGATACGGCCGCTTACTGGCCTATATCTGGATGGATCAGCCTACAGCGGCATCCGACCGGGAGATACGGAGCAAGCTGTTTAACGCCGGGCTTCTGCTGGACGGATACGCCCGGATTCTCACCATGCCCCCGAATGTTAAATATGTCGACTATTTTATTGGCTGCCAGAAGGACGCCAGGGAGGGTATTAAGGGTCTTTGGGGTCCGGTAACCGATACCCCGGCCTTGCAGGCGCAAGATCGTGATACAACCGTATACATCACCAGGACCGGCAAAAAATATCACCGCGGGGGGTGCGGCTCTCTTGCGCGCAGCCAGATCCCCATAAGCCTTCCGGATGCAAGGGCGAAAGGGTACGGGCCCTGCAGCGTGTGCGGGCCGCCGTATTAGCCCTTCTTTATTTCGGCGGTGGCCCTGGCGTCAATGCTTATATTAATATTTACAGCATCCCCCTCTTTGGCCCCCCTGGGCAGGAGCACTTTGGGTATATGAAAGATCTTTTTATTCATTTTTATTAAGGCGTATTCGCCTTCGAAGCGGTCAATCACAAGCATGGTTAATACCTCCTTTAGTGGTAGATTTCGCTGCTGCTTCATAAAAATCCTGTTAAGCTTTTGCCAAATCACAGTTGACGTTTGCTTTAAAAGCACTCATTTTATTTTTTACAGAGATAGTGAAAATTTTCCTTTACTTTGTGAAATTATTTACATATAATTATGAAAAGTATTATTTTTAAAGGAAGGGAGTTATGCTGGTATTTTTCTAAAATATTTATCCGAAAACTGGGGAGGTATGTTAAATGTCTTTACGAATACGGACAAAAATACTTCTGTTGTGTTCTATTATACTGTTATTTACCATTATTTCAGGATCTCTCACCCTTTACCGTGTGAAAGAAATCAACACCTCATATAAGTATATTGTAGAAACCAGGGCTGAGATAGCAGGCCTGTCCAGGTTGATGGTGACGGATTTTGAATACAGCGCCCTGTACCTGAGGAGCTTTCTTCTCTGTAACCAGCCGGACTACCTGAAAAAATACGAGGATTCCCTTGCTAAGACCCAAAAAGATATAGACACTCTGGCCGGGCTGGTAACCGACAGTGAAGGTGTTAAAATGGTCGGCAGTATGCAGAAGGACATAGAGGGATACTCACGCTATGCCCAGGAAGTAATAGTTATCAAACAGAATTCCCCGGACATACAGGAAGTGATTGATTATACTCTTAACAAAAAAGGCACCATCAACAGCATTATACAATCAGGGAACGATCTGGCCGAATACCAGTCGAAATTGATGAAGGAAGAAACCGCAATAAATACCCAGAAGGTAAATACAACTATTCGCACATCAGTCCTGGCGGTATTGGCTGCGGTACTGATCAGCATTATAATTTCCATCTTTCTTTCAGGCATTATTTCACGCCCCCTGGTCATACTGGAGAATAAATCCAAACAGATTGCCGGCGGAGACCTTACCGGAGATGATTTGAAAATAGCCACTGGTGACGAGGTGGGAGCACTGGCACTGTCCTTTAATTACATGCGGTCAAACCTGAAAGAACTGGTGGGTGATATATCTTCCCTGGCCAGAGAGCTCTCCGCTGCGGTGCAGAGCATGGCCTCAACAGCAAATATGTCCGCGGTGAAGGCGGAAGCCTCCTCCGGCACTGCTGCACAAATGGCCCTGGCTGTGGATCAGGTGTCTGAAAACGCTCAGAAGGTGGCCGCTGCCTCCAGAGAGACGTCAGAAATGGCCGAGCAGGGAAACAGAGGCATTGACAGCATTACCTCCCAGATGGACAGCCTTGGCCGAATTACCGAAGAGGTTTCAGGGGTTATCGGGGGTCTGAACAGCTCTACAGGTGAGATTACCCGTATTGTTGACATAATCAAGAGTATTGCCGACCAGACCAATCTCCTGGCCCTTAACGCGGCTATAGAGGCGGCCAGGGCCGGCGACGCCGGCAAGGGATTCGCTGTAGTGGCTGATGAGATACGGGGGCTTGCCGAGCAGTCCTCTACCTCGGCAAAGGAGATATACAGGCTTATCAGCGAGGTGCAGTCCGAATCCGGAAAGGCTGTGTCGGTTATGGGCAGGAACCGGCAGGAGTTCCTGACCGGGCTGGGTATTGTCAACGAAGTGGGCACCTACTTCAGAAACATCATAGAAAAGGTCCAAGAGCTGGGGGACCAGATTCAGGGCGTGGCCGCTGCGGCCCAGCAGATGTCCGCCAGCGTCCAGAATGTTACCGAGATCGCCCATGACCAGTCCACTTCAGTACAGGAGCTTTCGGCACTTTCTGAAGAACTTACCGGAATGGCTGAAACAATGGCAGAAATAACCACAAGATTCAAGCACTAAAATAAATCTTTATACAGCTGCCAGATTAATGGCAGCTTTTTTCATATAATTATAAACATATTTTTATATCGAATTTTGAAGGATTATATTGCTAATTATTGAATAATTATTCTGGGTGATACTGATGAACATTACCTCTTTTGATTTAAAAAATATTTTAAGCTCACTTTCCACCGCTCTTGACTTCACCTACTCGGGGCTTTCCTCCCACCATAAAAGAGTGGCCTTAATGTCTTTAAAGCTGGCCAGAAAACTGGGGCTCCCCCACGAAAGATTAAAAAATTTATATATAGCCGCACTGATTCACGACATAGGCGCCATCTCAATGCGGGAAAAGGAGATTCTGGGGGAATTGGAGATACTGGACCCGTATGCCCATTCTGAAATGGGCTACCGGATGGTAAAAGAAATCAAGTTCCTGGAGCCGGTCAGCTATATTGTAAGGTCGCACCATGATGCCTGGAAAGGAGGCAATCCCAGCGGCCTCAGCAAAGATGGCATTCCCCTGGAGAGCAGGCTTATAAACGCTGTGGACAGGCTTGACGTGCTCATAGACCACCGGATCGACTTACTTGACCAGCCCCCAAAAATACTGAGGCGTCTAAACAGCATAGCCGGGACCATTATAGACCCCGGCATCTTCGTGGAGCTGGCCGATCTGGCCAATGCGGAGGGATTCTGGCTGGACCTTGAGTATGAGTTCCTTTCTGACCTTCTCTGCAGCCAAACCGAAGATTTTGACATGACCGTAGAGAATGATATGCTTGTAGATATATCCCTTCTCTTTGCCGGTGTGATAGATAAAAAAAGCGTTTTCACCCACCGTCACTCCAGGCTTGTGGCCGCCAGCGCCTTTAAAATGGCCGGAATTTCCGGCTTTTCCACCGAAGACACCAAAAAAATGGTGGTGGCCGGACTTCTACATGACCTGGGCAAGCTCGTTGTTCCGGAGGAGATACTGGAAAAGCCGGCTAAGCTGAGCCCTGAGGAATTAAGGCTGATAAAGAGGCACACCTACTTTACCCACAGGATTCTGGATAAAATAACAGGCTTTGAAGAGATTAACCGCTGGGCCTCCTTCCACCATGAAAGAATGGATGGCACGGGCTACCCTTTCCGGCTGACAGGCGAAAGCATTCCCATCCCTTCAAGATACATGGCCGTGGCTGATGTTTTTTCGGCCCTGGCGGAAGACCGGCCTTACCGCAGGGGATTGCCCGGGGATAAGATAACCGGTATCCTGGATGGTATGTCAGGCAGCGCCCTTGACCCCCGGGCGGTGGAAATGTTAAAAGATAATTACCGTTCCTTTGAGGAGCTCCTGGCCAAAGAAGACCCTCTAAGCCAGGTCCTGGCATAGAGGGTTAATCCTTCTGCAGCTGTCAGCCACCTGCCTGCTGTGTCATTGCCCTGGCAGTGTATTTAATTGCTGAAGTCATACTCGCCCTGCGTCCGGCTGCTATTTCAACAGCCCCCGGTCGGCCAGTTTTTTCTTAACCGTGGGATAATACTCCATATTGGTATGGGGAATGAATTTGCTGCTGACGAATTTGTTCATAAATTCCTGGCTGGCGTTCAGTTCAAAATAGGTTATGTTGGCCGCAATATCCCCGGCGTCCCGCATGCACTGCAGGGACATAAGGGCCATCCTGGCCCCCTCTCCCGAGCTGTTGCCCACCCGGACCATTTTTTCTCTGGGCAGATCCGGGTACAGCCCCAGGGTCACCGCCGACTCTATGTCCAGGTGGTGCCCAAAGGCCCCGGCGGCATAGAATTTTCCCAGATCCTTTAGGTCACACCCCACGCTCTCCATCAGAAGGTCCAGGGCGGCGTTCACCGCCCCTTTTGTGCGCATTAAGTTGTTAATGTCCAGCTGGCTGATCACTATATCCCTGCCTGTTCCGGACATCCCGGAGGGGACCACCACAAAGTATTCCCGGCCGTCACGAAACCTTCCGCTCCGGTCGATAATCCCGGCCAGAAAAAGCTCGGCAATGCCGTCCACCAGGCCTGACCCGCATATCCCCAGAGGGGCCTGGCCTCCTATAGTGCTGTAGGCAGCCTTTCCGGTCTCAGGGTGTATTCTTATGCTGTCAACAGCCCCAATTTCAGCCCTCATCCCGCCGGCGGCCACCCCACCCTCCAGGGCCGGGCCGGCAGCCCCTGCGCAGGCTACCATCCACTGGCTGTTGCCCAGAACAATTTCACCATTGGTGCCTATATCCACCAGCAGCGCCAGCTCCTCCCGGCGGTGCATGCCGCAGGCCAGCACCCCCGCTACAACATCCCCCCCGAAATAGCTGCCTATGCTGGGGAATATATAGACCGGAGACCTGCTGTTTACACCCAGGCCTATGAAGCCTGCCTCCACTATGCCGGGACTGTTTACCACAGGTATATAGGGTGCCACACATATATTGGACGGGTCCAGCCCCAGAAACAAATGCACCATGGTGGTATTGGCCCCCACCGCCACCGCGGTGATCTCTTTGCCTGCTATCCCGTTTCTTTCAGCCATAGCAGCTATAAGTTCATTCAGTGAGCCGACCACTGCCCTCTGCAGCAGCGCCAGCCCTTCCCCTTCCCCGGCGTTGAAAATCCTGGCAAGTATGTCCTCACCATACTTTATCTGCCCGTTATACCCTGCCTCCACGTCCTGCACCGCGCCTGTCCGCATATCCACCAGGTAAGCCACCACCGTGGTTGTGCCAATGTCTATGGCGATTCCAAAGTGCCTGGCGGTGGTGTCTCCCCCTTCTATGTCCACCAGCCTCCAGCCTGAACCGGCCACCCCCACTGTGGCGGTGGCCTTCCAGCCCGACTCCCTCAGCACCCTGGAAACACTGCTCATAATCTCCGGGGCAATGGCCACCGGCCCAATGGTCCGGGCCAGTTCCTGCCTCACCCTGTCCACATCGGCACGGTTGTCTGACAGCCCAGGGGCGGGCAGATCCAGGCAATACTTTTTTGAGATGGGGTCCGGCACAATGTCTACAGCTTTTCTATCTCTTAGAATCAAAATTGAATTA
>JAMCVT010000109.1 GCA_023475565.1 Actinomycetota bacterium | reverse complement strand
GCAGGGATTTGCGGAAGGGTGGAAGGCTACAGGTGGAGCAGCGACATTTTCTACCGCCAAAATAGAAACGGGTGGATAGACACAAACCTGGTGTTAGGGATGCTATCCGGTGACAGAAAAAATGCTAAGTAACTCAGGTACCCGGTACCGCAAAGTTCCACTGGACATAGCCAAGAGTCAGACTATTTGGCGACCGTGAAAGTCAACCGTCCCCGCTTGCTAACGGCAGTTAAATGTTCCCCAATATTGAGTAATTAGCCCGGCATGGCGGTTCCGGGAATGGCGACAGACTCAACCGCCACGTCCACCAGAGCCGGGCGACCGCTGCTCAGTGCCTCCCGCAGGGCCTGCTCCAGGCCATCCCCATCTGAAACCTTCCTGCCAAACCCCCCGCAGCTAACCGCAAAGGCCGCAAAATCAGGATTATGCAGCCGGGTTCCGGCCGGGTTCAGCCCGCCCGCTGTCATCTTATTTTTCTCTGTGGCCAGGCAGCTGTTGTTAAAAATCACCACAGTCACAGGGATATCATACTTGACGGCTGTCATAAACTCGGCCATGGTCATGGAGAAGCCGCCATCCCCAACCAGGGCAATTACCTTCCGGCCCTGGCTTACACTGCCGGCGGCCAGGGCGGCGGGGAGCCCGAATCCCATGGTCCGCCACCTTCCTGACAGTAGAACTCTCTGCCGGGAGGGGCGGAAAATGCGTCCGAACCAGAGGGCGTGATCCCCGGTGTCCAGACATATCACAGCATCATCGGGAACGTTATTCTGAATAGCCCTGATGACAGCTGCGGGATGTACCGGATGGTTTGTGCTCTCCGCCTCCCGGTCCAGTATTTTCAGACAGCCTGCTATATCTTTCTTGACGCTGTCCACCCAGGCCTGGTCAGGAACAGATTTCAGCTTTGAGTTTATAAGCCCTAAAACAGTAGAGGCGTCTCCGGCAACGCCAAAGGACACCGGGGTGGTAGAACCTATGTGCCCGGGGTTTCTGTCAATCTGTATGATGGGTATATTAACGGGAACATACTTGGAGGGCCACCAGTTGGCGCCGACAATAAGGCAGAGGTTTGCCCGGCTGAGTATTTTTTCCGAGGCGGGGTTTCCAGCCAGACCCAGCCCTCCGGAATAAAGAGGGAGTTCCCGATCAACTGTTCCGGTACCCGGAAGGGTTGTTATAACGGCCGCCCCCCAGCGCAGGGACAGGTCGGCCAGCAGGGAACCGGACTGCCGCGCCCCGGCCCCGGCCAGAATAACAGGGCGGCGGGCGCGGCTCATCAACTCAACAGCGCCATTCAGCACCTCCCCCGGAGATTCGGGGAGAACGCCCAGGTATGGGCCGTAAGGAATAATACCGGCCTCACAGGGCATGGGGAAAATGTCCATGGGAACAGCTATGTGGGCCACCGAAGAGCCTGTTATAGCTGCCCGCAGTGCTTTTTCCATTACCCGGCCCAGGCCCTGCGGGTCAGACAGCAGGCCGGTGTATGCGGCAATAGGCCCCAGCAGGGACTGCTGATCTATATACTGCAGGGCATTTGTCCCTATATCCTTTCGGGCCACCTGCCCGGTAACGGCAATAACCGGAACATTGTCCGCCCAGGCATCGGCCAGCCCGTTCAGCAGGTGCAGGGTCCCCGGTCCCCCGTCGGCTATGCAGACCCCCAGCTCACCGGTGAGCTTGGCGTAGGCGGAGGCCATAAGGGCGGCGCTTTCCTCGTGCCTGACCTGTATGAACTTTAATTTTTTCTGCCTGGACAGGGCGTCCAGGAGGTATATAATACTGTCTCCCACAACCCCGAATACATTCTTTACACCCCAGGCGGAAAGCTGGTCCAGAATTGCCGCAGCCACATTTCTTTTTCGATACACTTTATTATCACCTATTTTCTTGTTTATATTGGAGATTATAAGACTAAAAGCAATAAAAGGGATGCCTTCACTATTCTGGATTCCGACGTCTGCACGAAGGCACCGCCGGCAAGGAGGTTTTTATATAATTTGCCGGGGCCGGGTAAAAAAATACATTATCTGCAGGGGGCGAAAATTATTTTTTAAAAACAGATTATACTGATGGAATTTTTGGCGAAGGATTTTAATTAAGAAATGGCAGAAGGGCGCGAAAAGGAACGCAGGACTATGCCGGTAATATAAAAAGAGGTTTTTTGTCACAGGTGTCGAAAATTTCATCACTGTATTTTATCGCTTTAAATAATCATTATACTAAAACGGGAGGCAGTTTTATGGAATACAGGGGCAAGCTCAAGGACCATCTGCTGGATAAGCTTTTTGAGGCTATACTCAGTCTCGACAGTGTAGATGAATGCTACAGTTTTTTTGAGGATCTGTGTACCGTGGCCGAGATAAAATCAATGGCCCAGCGTTTTGAGGTGGCCAGGATGCTTGAGGAGAACCGGACCTACGGGGATATTGTCAGCCGGACAGGCGCCAGCACCGCAACCGTGAGCAGGGTGAAAAGGGCGCTTAACTACGGGGCGGACGGGTATAAGCTGATACTGGAGAGAATCAGAGAAATGGAAGAAAAAGACGGGAACCTGTAAAGGGTTTCCTTTATCATTTAGGCTTGGCTCAAGTGTATTATAATATTAATGCTAATTATTATTGACATTTAAAAGAGAAGATAATAACATATTAACATGGTAATACTTTAACTAGATAAACTACTAAAAGGGAGGGAGGCGCCCCGTCCCGCCATTAAAGGTGGATGCAGGCCTTTTGGACTGTACCGGCGGGGGAGAAGGGCTGCATATATGATAAGGATAATGGAAGCCGCTGAAGTCCTGGAGCTGTTGAGCAGGAGGGCGGGCGGAGAGGAAGCCGACAACCTGAGGGAACAGGTGGCCGGTATCATTGAGCAGGTCAGGGCCGGGGGAGATGACGCCCTGTGCAGTCTTACCGGACTGCTGGACGGCTGCAGCATGGCTCCGGATAAGCTAAAGGTCGGCGGGGAAGAGCTTGAGGAGGCCGTAAATAAGGTAGACCGGGATTTTCTGCGGGCTCTCAGGGCGGCCAGGGATAATATACGGGACTACCATGAAAGACAAAAGATAAATTCCTGGTTTGACTGCGGCCGGGAAGGTGTGCTTCTGGGCCAAATGGTAAGGCCCCTGGAGAGGGTGGGAATTTACGTTCCCGGGGGAAAGGCCAGCTATCCCTCGTCGGTGCTGATGAACGCCATACCGGCCATGGTGGCGGGAGTTTCTGAAATAGCCATGGTTACCCCTCCCGGGAAGGACGGAAGTATCAGCATACATACACTGGCGGCCGCGGCCGAGGCCGGGGTGAAGGAAGTATACCGGGTGGGCGGAGCCCAGGCGGTTGCCGCCCTGGCCTACGGCACAGCCGGGATAAAGAGGGTTGATAAAATAACCGGCCCGGGAAACCGGTATGTGACCATGGCCAAGCGCCTGGTATACGGGGCGGTGGACATCGACATGCTGGCCGGGCCCAGTGAAATACTGGTGGTGGCCGACTCCACCGCCAATCCTGTCTATGTGGCCGCAGATCTTTTATCCCAGGCGGAGCACGACGAAATGGCGGCCGTGGTGCTGGTTACCCCGGACAGGAACCTGGCCCGGGCGGTCTGTGAAGAGGTGGCCAGGCAGGTTAAACTCCTGGAAAGGTCTGAAATAGCGGTAAGAGCGGTATCTGATTACGGCGCCATAGTGATCACGGAAAGTATTGAGGAGGCTATCGGACTGGCCAACCGCATTGCTCCGGAACACCTGGAGCTGGCCGTAAATGACCCCTTTGCCTGGCTGGGCATGGTAAAGGCTGCCGGAGCAGTCTTTTTGGGCCACTACTCACCTGAGCCGGTGGGGGATTATGTGGCGGGGCCAAATCATGTGCTGCCTACCGGCGGCACTGCCAGATTCTTTTCACCGCTGGGGGTTGATCAGTTTGTCAGGCGCACCAGTGTGATAGCCTACAGCCGGAAGGCACTGGAAAGAGAGGCCCCGGGCATAATTACGCTGGCTGCGGTGGAGGGCCTGGGAGCCCACGCCGGGTCGGTGGAGGTAAGGATGAGACAGAATATACCAAGTCCCTCGGGCGCTTATTTTGACAAGGGTGATGAGGTGGGCGGCAAGAGAATTGATATTATTCAGGATATAGACTGCGAGATAGACAATCCGGTAAAGGTGGGGCAGGATAAATTGCAGGGTCTCTCAAGCCTTCCCGGATTTCCGGAAAGGAGGCCGGGAGCCGTTCCGGCTCCAACCGGGAGTAGGACAGAAGGAGGTTGTGCCGGTGACTGACTGCAGCTGCCTGGAGGGCCTGGCAAGGGAGGACCTGAAGGGGATGGAGCCCTATGACGCCTATTACGCCCCGGGCATCATAAGGCTGGACGCCAATGAAAATCCCCATGATTTTCCCACGGAGGTCAGCCGTTTTATTAACTCCCAGATAGGCCCCCAGTTTTACGGGCGCTACCCGGACCCCCTGGCCAGGGAGCTGATAGCAGACTTATCCGGGTATTTCGGATCAGGCCCTGAAAACATAATGGTGGGCAATGGTTCCGACGAGTTAATACTGAATATAATGCTGGCCTTTGGGTCTGGTAAAAAGGTTTTTATAGCCTCGCCCACCTTCTCCATGTACGCCCTTCATGCCCGGGTGGCCGGGGCCGTGCCGGTAAATGTGCCCAGGGGTCCCAATTTTGAAATAGATGTGCAGACCGTGCTGAAGGCTGCCGGAGGAGACCCTGGGATAGTGGTGCTGTGCAGCCCCAACAACCCCACCGGCAACGCCGCAGACATAAGGGATATAGAGGCCATAGCGGGGTCGGTGAAATCCCTGGTGGTGGTGGATGAGGCCTATGTGGAATTCGGGGGGGAATCATGCCTGCCCCTTTTGGACAGATACCCCAATCTGCTGGTGATGAGAACCTTCTCCAAGGCCTTCGGACTGGCCGGGATGAGGGTGGGCTACCTGCTGGCGCACCGTGAAATTGTGCGGGAGCTATTGAGAATAAAGCAGCCTTTTAATGTAAACTCCTTTTCCCAGCTGGCGGCAAGGTCGGTTTTAAAGTACCGGGAACTTTTTGAAGATCGCATAAAGGCTATTATAAAGGACAGGGAATACCTGGTAAAAAGGATGGAGAGTATACCCGGGCTGCGTCTGTACCCCAGTGTGACCAACTTTATCTGTTTTAAAACCGCTGCTCCGGCCTTGGAAGTATACCGGGGGCTGCTTAAGGACGGGGTAATGATAAGATATATAAAGACCCCGGAGGGTGAAGAACTGCTGAGGGTAACGGTGGGAACAGCCAGAGAAAACAATATATTTACAGACAGGCTTCAGTTATTGCTGGGTGATTAAAATCAAAATTTTAAATTGATGCAGGAAATAAAACAAATGTGGAAAATAAAGAATAAATATCAGAGTAACCATTGAGTTTTATCACGGATGGAGTTTTATAAATTGGAATTTGAAAGAAAATCAAATTTTCAAAGAAAGACCAGTGAAACAGAAATAAATATTTCGATAAACCTGGACGGACAGGGAAAAGTGGAATCATCCACCGGGATTGGATTTTTCAACCATATGGTTGAACTGCTGGGTAAACACTCCGGCTTTGATATATTACTTGAGGCCCGGGGGGACCTGGCGGTGGATGCTCATCATACCGTTGAGGATGTGGCCATTTGCCTGGGAAGGGCCTTGAAGGAAGCCCTGGGAGAGAAAAAGGGAATAAGCCGGTACGGCCATGTAATACTGCCCATGGATGAGGCCCTGGTTTTGGTGGCCCTTGATCTGAGCGGTCGCGGCTACCTGGGCCTGGAAGCGTCCTTTCAGGCCTCCAGGGCGGGGGATATGGACACTGAGCTGGTGGAGGAATTTCTCAGATCCCTGGCGGTAAACGGTGAGATTACTCTTCACGTGAGGGTTCTGGCGGGTAGGAATACCCACCATATTATAGAAGCAATCTTTAAAGGTCTGGCCAGGGCTCTCAAAATGGCCGTTACCCGTGGAACGGGGGAGGAGGTGCCTTCTACCAAGGGTATATTGTAGGGTTTTATTTTTTGTTTTTTTGTTTCCGTAAGGTGGGGGAGAAAAGTTTAATTTTTTGTTTTGCTTTCTTATTTGGAGGGTACTAATTTGATCGCCATTATAGATTATGGTATGGGAAACCTTCGCAGCGTTGAAAAGGGCTTTGAGAAAGTTGGGGTGCCGGCAAAAATAGCAGCCGATCCCGGCGAGGTTGACCGTGCCGACGGGGTTGTCCTGCCGGGTGTGGGGGCCTTTGCCGACGCCATGGACAATCTTAGAAAAACAGGTATGGACGGGGCTGTAAAAAGGGCCATAGACGGGGGAAGGCCTTTTTTGGGCATCTGCCTGGGGCTTCAACTTTTGTTTGAGGCCAGTGAGGAATGGGGGCACAGTGAGGGACTGGGCATCTTTCCCGGGACTGTCAGGAGGCTTCCGGAGGGATTCAAGATCCCCCACATGGGTTGGAACCAGGTTCTTCTCAGAGGAGATCACCCAATAATGGAGGGTGTCCCCGACGGGTCTTCTTTTTATTTTGTGCACTCGTACTATGTGGATCCTGGGCGGGAAGATATAATTGCCGGCGTTACCGATTACGGGATGCAGTTTACCTCGGCCGTGGGCTATAAAAATTTATACGCTATACAGTTTCACCCGGAGAAGAGTAGCTCCCTTGGCCTGAGAGTACTGCGTAATTTTGGGGGGATTGTGGAGAGATGTTAATATATCCTGCTATTGATATTCGTGCGGGACGCTGCGTCCGGCTGGTGGAAGGCCGGCTGGACAGGGAAACGGTTTATTCTGATGATCCGGCTGCCATGGCCGGGCTGTGGCAGGAAAAGGGCGCCCGCTGGCTGCATGTGGTGGACCTTGACGGGGCTTTCAGCGGTTCTCCCAAAAATATAGATATTATAAAGAAGATAAGGGAAACTGTCATCATACCCATTCAGGTGGGGGGCGGCATAAGGGATCTTAAAATGGTGGAAGAGCTTCTGTCCATAGGCATTAACAGGGTCATACTGGGAACCGTGGCCATAAACAGCCCGGACATGGTGGCCGAGGCCTGCAAAAAATACGGTGAGGCTGTAGCGGTGGGCATTGACGCCAGGGACGGCAAGGTGGCCATAGAGGGCTGGGGGGTCACCGCAGAAAAAAATGCCCTGGACCTTGCCCTGGAGATGAAGTCCGCCGGTATTAAGAGGATCATATACACAGACATATGGCGTGACGGCACGCTGCAGGGTCCCAATGTGGATGCGGTAAGGGAAATGGCCAGGAATACAGGGATAAGCGTTATTGCCTCGGGAGGCATAAGCACACTGGATGACCTGCGCTCCATAAAGAAAATGGAGTATATGGGTGTCGAGGGAGTTATAGTGGGCAAATCCCTGTATGACGGCAGGGTAGCCCTGGAGGATGCCCTTTCTCTGGCTGATCTGGCACTGGAGGAAAACGCGTGCTGACCAAAAGAATTATTCCCTGCCTGGATGTCACCGGAGGACGGGTGGTCAAGGGCACAAATTTTATTAACTTAAGGGACGCCGGAGACCCGGTGGAGCTGGCCGCCTTTTACGACCGTGAAGGGGCGGACGAGCTGGTGTTTCTGGATATTACAGCCTCGGCCGAAGGCAGAAAAACTGTTCTGGACATGGTGTACAGAACGGCCGGTGAGGTTTTCATCCCCTATACCGTAGGCGGGGGCATAAGCACCCTGGAGGATATAAGGGCCATGCTTTCTGCCGGGGCCGATAAGGTTTCCATAAACACAGCGGCGGTGAGGGACCCGGACCTGGTGTCCAGGGCCTCGGCCCGGTTTGGCAGCCAGTGTATAGTGGTGGCCATTGATGCCAGGCAGTCGGGGCCGGGCAGCTGGGAGGTATTCATACACGGGGGAAGGACTGCCACCGGTATTGATGCGGTGGAATGGGCCCGGAGGGTGGAGTCCCTGGGGGCGGGGGAAATACTGCTGACCAGTATGGACAGGGACGGCACCAAGGATGGCTATGACCTGGAGCTGACCCGGAAAATATCCGGGGCCGTGAGGATACCCGTAATCGCCTCGGGCGGGGTGGGAAACATTGACCACATAGTGGACGGTCTCACCGGCGGCCGGGCTGATGCGGCTCTGGCGGCATCCATCTTTCATTTCGGGGAGTACAGCATCAGGGCGGTTAAGGAATATCTGCGCGACAGTGGGGTACCGGTAAGGATCTAAAAAACCCGGAGGTATGGACATTGCCATTTGACGTAAACAATTTGAGATACAATGATGACGGCCTCATTCCGGCCATTGTGCAGGACGCTGACACCGGCGAAGTGCTCATGTTGGCCTACATGAACCGGGAGGCTGTTGAAAAAACACTGGCCGGCGGTGAAACGTGGTTCTGGAGCAGAAGCCGGAAAAAGTTCTGGCACAAGGGGGAAACCTCCGGCAATACCCAGAAAATAAAGGATATTTATTACGACTGCGACAGGGATACACTGCTTATCAGGGTGCTGCAGAAGGGGGCCGCCTGTCACGAGGGCTATTACAGCTGCTTTCACTATCGCATAGAAAAAGATGGCACTGCCGCAGTGGTTGGGGACAGGTGTTTTGACCCGGAAGAGGTTTATGGCAGCGGGGAAAAGCAGGAAAAGAAGATTGAAAATGCAGTTGTAGAGGGGCCGGCCATTCTTGAGGAACTTTTTAAGGTGATCAGGGAAAGAAAGGTGAGCCCTCCCGAAGGGTCCTATACGGCCTCTCTATTTGCCGGTGGTCTGGACGGCATTCTTAAAAAAATAGGTGAGGAGGCCACCGAGGTGGTTATCGCCGGAAAAAGCCGGGACAGCGGCAGTATTGCCGCCGAGGCCGCCGACCTTATTTATCACCTGCTGGTGCTGCTGGCCGACCAGGGTGTGGAAGCCGGCAGGGTATATGCCGAACTGGCCGGCAGGAGAAACCGGCCGGCTAAATAGAAATCAATTTATATTTTATTTAAAGGTCAGGAGCAGCAGCCGGCTGCTCCTGCTCCTGTTAACGGCGTTTGATTACAGTAATCAGGCCTATGGTATAATTCTCAATGAATAAATAATCAGGCCCGGTGTCCGGCGCCGGGATAATGAAATCGGGGAGTGCAAATGGACTTATTAAGTAATTTGAATGAAGCCCAGAAAGAGGCTGTGCTGCATACCGGCGGCCCTCTCCTGGTCCTTGCCGGGGCCGGGTCCGGGAAGACCAGGGTGCTCACTACCAGGGTGGCCAACCTTATTCTGAACAGAGGGGTTTCTCCCGGCCGGATTCTGGCCATCACCTTTACCAACAAGGCCGCCCGGGAGATGAAGGAAAGGGTGGCGGCAATGGTGCCCGAGGGAGCCAGGGAGCTGTGGGTGTGCACATTCCACGCGGCCTGCATGAGAATACTCAGGAGACAGGCAGCCTTCTCCCGCTATACAAAGAATTTCACCGTTTATGATGACGGGGACCAGCAGACAGTTATAAAAAATTGTCTCAAGGAACTTGATATAGATGAAAAAAAGTTCCCTCCCAGGTCCATAAGCGCATCTATCTCCCAGGCCAAAAACAAGCTGGTGGGGCCTGTGGAATTTGAGGCCCAGGCTTACGACTACTATACAAAGATAGTGTCCAGGGTATACAGCCGCTACCAGGAGAGGCTTATAGAAAACAACGCCCTGGATTTTGATGATATATTGATGGTTACCGTGAATCTCTTTAAAGAAAGCCCCCACGTGCTGAAATACTACCGGGAAAAATTTCAGTACCTTATGGTGGACGAGTATCAGGACACAAACCATGCCCAGTACCTGCTGGTGAACATGCTGTCCGGAGAGCACAGGAATATTTGTGCCGTGGGCGATCCGGACCAGGGCATATACAGCTGGCGGGGGGCCGATATAGGCAACATACTGGCCTTCGAAAAAGATTATCCCGAGGCCAGGGTAATCACCCTGGAGCAGAATTACCGGTCCACCCAGACTATACTGGACGCAGCCAATCAGGTAATTAAAAACAACCCGGACCGCAAGGAAAAAAAATTATGGACTGCGGCCGGCGAGGGCCTGCCGGTGATTATCTACACCGGTGACACCGAGCGCTACGAGGCTGATTTCGTGGCCGGAAGGATTGAGAGACTGCATTCCCGGAAGGGGATAAAGTGTGGTGATATGGGGGGT
>JAMCVT010000034.1 GCA_023475565.1 Actinomycetota bacterium | reverse complement strand
CTCATCCGATTACCGGCTACAGTATGTTAGGTAACGTGTACCGGAAGACCATCGGTACCGCAGCGCAAGCACTATTCGTTTTTAGATTTGATCTTTTCATAAATGAAAACCTCATCTGGAGTTAATTCATTCAAGTAATTTTCCAGGTACTTATTATATTCTAATTCTTTTTCTTTTACTCCTTTTTTGTAATAACCATACGATATATACATAAGACCAGTAGGCTTTTTTAAGTTTATTTGTTTTTCTAACATATCGATGCCTTCGTCATATCTACCTAATTCTATTAGAACGCATCCTCTTGTATCTAAAACAAATGGTTCCTTAGGATTTAATTCAAAAGCCCTTTTGGATAATATATCAGCTTCAGTAAGCGAGTTTTCATTCATGTCCAGCAAGTAAAGCCACGCTAGATTATTATATATGAAGTAATCGTACTTTTTATTGTGAATATTTTGATTTAGATTAATAAGAACACTTTTTGCCTCCTCAAATTTTAAACACCTCATTAAACTTATTGAATAGTTTATATGAGCTATTTCTGAAGTTGGAACTTTATGTATATACTTTTGATAAGTCATAGCTGCTACGGAGTATTCGCCACTCTGTAGCAGTTGGTATGCCTCAATAAGCTTATCAACATTTAGGATTTCTTCAATTTCCTTTTCTTTCAAGAATGGTGTCTTAAGTATCGTTAAACCATCACTGGGTATTTTAATACCTTTGATGTTTACTCTCCTGGGGATTAGATTAGAAATTACCATTAAGAAATTTGATAACACAAAGATAGCAGATAGATTTACAATACCCTTTGATTCTAAGCCAAATAAAACTATGCAAAGTGCCATTGCAATCACTTGGAGTGCAACTCCACCAGCCGCGAAAATGATGATACGCAATTTAATAAATCTAGGTGTTATTTTTCTTATAGTTGTAAGTCCAATCCAACCTTTGTTTAGTATGAATAACGTATTAAAAACTTTTTTCTTCCATAATTCCTTCCCATCCCCAATTTCTACACTATATATTTCAATGCGCAGTAGTCTACCAACTAATAAATGGCCAAGTTCATGTATAAAGATGTTAAAGTAAGAGAATAAATAAATAACAATAATTGTTAATATTATTTCTAAAATATACATTACATATATCCACCTTTAACTATTTGGTAAGTCAGGACGGTTTTTGCTGCCCTGTCCTTTTTTGCTTTTTCATATTGAAGGAAAAATATACTTGACAACACTAACACTATATATTCCTAATTTTTCTTCCGTTATCAACATATTCCTGCCAGAAGACAAAATAAAAACCACCCGCTCAGACTATCACATCCGAAAACGGGTGATGCTTTTACTCTCTATATTATTATGATTTTTCTCTGTGTCCTCTGTGATTTATCGTCCCCTACTCTACAGTTACCGACTTGGCCAGATTACGCGGCTGATCCACATCACAACCCCTCGCCACCGCCATCCTATACGCCAGTATCTGCAGCGGCACCACGGTGAGCACCGGGGCCAGCAGCGGGTGGGTGTTGGGAATATGCAGGACGTGGTCCACCACTTTTTCTATTTCCTCTATGCCGGCCATGGCCACGGCCATTACGGTGGCGTCGCGGGCTTTTACTTCTTTGATGTTGCTGACCATCTTTTCGAAGAGGTCCTGCTGGGTGGCCAGGGCTATTACGGGGACTCCTTCGACGATGAGGGCCAGGGTGCCGTGCTTTAGCTCTCCGGCGGCGTAGGACTCAGCGTGGATGTAGGAGATTTCTTTTAGCTTCAGGGCTCCTTCCATGGCTACGGTCTGGTCCAGGCCCCGGCCTATGAAGAAGGCGTTGGGGGCGTTCTTGTAGGTGTCCACGAAGCTGTCTATGGCGGCGCAGTTGTTCAGTATTACGCTGACCTTGTCGCCCAGCTTTTTCAGCTCCCTGATAATGGCCTTTCTTTCGGTCCCGGGGACGGTCCCCCTTATCTGGGCCAGGTAGAGGCCGATGAGGTACATGCAGGTGAGCTGGGTGGTGTAGGCCTTGGTGGAGGCCACGGCTATTTCCGGGCCGGCCCAGGTGTACAGCACGTAGTCGGCCTCCCGGGCGATGGAGCTGTCCACCACGTTGGTGACGGCGATGACCTTGGCGCCCCTTCTCCGGGACTCCCTGAGGGCGGCCAGGGTGTCGGCGGTTTCACCGGACTGGCTGACCACTATGACCAGTGAGCTTTCGTCCACCAGGGGGTCGCGGTAGCGGAACTCCGAGGCTATGTCTATTTCCACCGGCAGCCGGACCAGCTTTTCTATAACGTTTTTGCCCACCAGCCCGGCGTGGTAGGCGGTTCCGCAGGCGGTGATGAATATTTTGCTTATGTTTTTGACCTCTTCGGGAGTCATTTTTATCTCGCTTAAGACAATCTCAGACTCGCCGGGGTCGATGCGCCCGCTTAAGGTGTCCCTGAGCGCCCGGGGCTGCTCGTGTATCTCTTTGAGCATAAAGTGGTCGTAGCCGCCCTTCTCGGCCTGGGAGGCCTCCCACTTAACCTCGAATATGTTCTTTTCCACCAGCCTGCCGTACTGGTCGGTGACTATCACTTCTCCGGCGGTTATGTCGGCTATTTCACCGTCCTCAAGTATATATGTGTTCCGGGTGTGGCAGAGCAGGGCCGGTATGTCCGAGGCCACGAAATTCTCGCCATTGCCGAGGCCCACCACCAGCGGGCTGTCCTGGCGGGCGGCCACGATGCGGTTGGGCTCATCCAGCGCCAGGATCACCATGGCGTAGGACCCCTCAATCTTTTTGGTCATCTGTATCACGGTCTCCACCAGGTCTCCCTCGTAAAACTCCTCCAAAAGGTGCGGCAGCACCTCGGTGTCGGTTTCGGACCGGAATTTGTGCCCCTTGGAGATGAGCCACTCCCTCAGGGTCAGGTAGTTTTCGATGATGCCGTTGTGGGCCACGGCGAACCTGCCCTGGCAGTCCACGTGGGGATGGGCGTTTTCGTCTGAAGGACGGCCGTGGGTGGCCCAGCGGGTGTGCCCCACCCCGGAGGTGGCGTAAAAATTCCGGAAGGCCAGTTCGTTCCTGAGAGCATCCAGCTTACCAACCTTTTTATACACCTTCAGCCGGTCGTCTTCCAGAAGCGCTATTCCCGAGGAGTCATAGCCCCTGTACTCAAGCTTCTTCAGACCGTCCAGCAGTATTGGGGCGGCCAGCCCCGATCCTATATATCCAACGATTCCGCACATTTATTCCAGCCTCCTGTTATCCTTCCAAATTATGGCCCGGAAAAACACCCGGGCAGTTCCCTGCTGTCATGCTGATCCGGACAGCGTCCGGCGGCCGGAATTTCCGGCCCAAAGGCAAAGCCGCGGGCAGTATAATTCCCGCGGCTAAAAACGCAAGGCTATGCCTATAAGCCACTGAGGACATTTTTGTCCCGGCGGTCGCCCGCTGGATTTGTAATGTCTCTAACGATGGTGGCGCACCGGGGAGCACCCGCCGAAAATTTCGATAAACTCCCCCCTCGTCAACCAATCAGGAGGTCGGAGGCCGGAGGTTGGATATTAGAAGAAGTCCGGCATTCCTTGCTCTTTTTGGTTCTGGCGCTTTAATTCAGTTGTCGGATCAATCCCCCCGGCATCACCCCCCGCACCTGTGTTCTAACTTTCACTATTAACTATTCAACCTGTATATCATAAATACCTTCCTGTATTACTAATACTGCAGTATTATTCTGTCGGATTTCAAGAGTCAGGAGTCAGAATCAAGAATAATCGAGTATTACTGTTCGGTCTTTTGGCTTGATAATCCAGCCTGCAAGCCTGGCATGCAAAACTTCTGGATTCTGAATTCTGGCTTCTGGCTCCTGACCGGAGGTATTACCCTAAAGCCAGTCTCTTAACCACCGTCACAAGTTCATCCACCAGTTGGCGCAGCCCGGCCATGTCCCGGCCCTCTGCCATGACCCTGACCAGGGGCTCGGTGCCCGAGGGCCGGATGAGAATCCTGCCCTGCCCGGCCAGCCTTTCTTCGGCGGCCCTGACAGCATCGGCAAGCACAGGGTTTTCCATAACCATGGCTTTTTCCTCCACCCGGACGTTCTCCAGTATCTGGGGCAGCCTCTCCATCTGGGCGGCCAGGCCGGACAGCGGCTTTCCCTGCTCCTTGATCACGGAAAGAAGGTTTAAGGCTGTAAGAATGCCGTCTCCGGTGGTATTGTGGTCAAGAAAAAGAATGTGCCCGCTCTGCTCTCCCCCGAAGGTGGCCCCGCAGCGGCGGCACTCCTCCAGCACGTAGCGGTCCCCCACCTTTGTTTCCAGCACATTGACGCCGCTCTCCCGCAAGGCCAGGTGCAGCCCCATATTGCTCATCACCGTGGCCACCACGGTGTTTTTTGCCAGGGCTCCCTTTTTTTTCAGGTGGCGGGCACAGATTACCATTATCTGGTCTCCGTCCACCATTCTGCCCCCGGAGTCAACGGCCATCACCCTGTCGGCGTCCCCGTCGTAGGCCAGGCCCAGGTCGGCCCCGGACTGCAGCACCTTTTCCTTCAAGGCCTCCAGGTGGGTGGAGCCGCAGCCCCTGTTTATGTTCAGGCCGTCAGGCCGGTTAAATACCGGTATAACCCGGGCGCCCAGTTCTTCCAGCACCATGGGGGCCACCCGGTAGGCCGCGCCGTTGGCGCAGTCCACCACTATGGTAAGTCCGGTGAGGTCCACCGGAACGGCTTTTTTAAGAAAGTCGGCGTACCGCCTGTCAGCGTCGGGGATTTCGATCACCCGGCCCACTGCCTCCCCTACGGGGGAAGGCAGGGATGAAGGCTCGTTGACCAGTCCCTCTATTTTCTCCTCGGTATCGTCCAGAAGCTTGTAGCCGTTGGGACCGAAGTATTTTATCCCGTTGTCCTCCACCGGGTTGTGAGAGGCCGAAATGACCACTCCCCCCGAGGCCCCCAGCTCCCTGGTAAGAAAGGCCACCGCCGGAGTGGGCAGTATCCCCACATTTAGAACATCCACCCCTGCCGAGCAGATTCCTGCGGCCAGCGCCCCTTCCAGCATGTCTCCCGAAATCCGGGTATCCCTGCCCACCACTATGCGGGCACCGGGCTTCCCTCCGGCCAGCACACTGGCACCGGCCCGGCCTATCTTCAGGGCCAGATCGGGAGTTAAGTCCCTGTTGGCCACCCCGCGCACTCCGTCAGTTCCGAACATTAAACCCATTTTTTGCGTATCCTCCCAAAAAGCTGCTCTGATCCGGACAAGCCAAGATTATTATAACTTCAGGCCCCTGCCAAGTCAATTTCAATCATACCCTGTCATATTAGCTCAGATTCAGACCTCCGGGTCTTTATTAGAGCCCAAAAAGGAAATACTTGAGTTTTGAAAACATCTCGGGTCTTTTTTGCCACAGAGAACACAGAGATCACAGAGAATTGGCTAACAGGAGCTACTTTGATGCAAGAAGTAGATAATTCTAAGAACCTTGGTCAGCCGTCTCCAGTATATTTAATAAAATTCTATTTGCCATTCAAGTAGGGCCAAAATCTCTGTGTCCTCTGTGGCTTAAAAGGACCCTAATTTTCATTCTCCTTGGTGGCTGCTTTTGGCGGCCCGGTTGTCTGAATTCTGGATTCTGACAAATAAGAATAGCAGTATAAGCCATTTATATGATAAAATCCGGCCGGATCTTTTTTATAAATATATGTTGGCCGGCCCTTTATGGTTAAAGGCAGGGGCTTATAATAACTGGAAAAAATACCGCCGCGCTACTGCCCCTCATTGCTCTGGGAGGCCCCGGAGTCACCCCCGGCGGGAGGCGGTGTTTCGGTCTTCTTCAGGCGGGCTGTGATTTCCACGGCCGCCGGCTTTACCTCAACCGCATTAGTGGGCAGGGCCACAGCCGCTCTCACCGTCACATCGCGGTCGGCCCCGCTTATATTAACCTTTTCAGCCTCCACCCACCTTAGCTGGGCCAGCACCTCCGCGGGGGCGGTCACCTGAACCTCTGCCGGTGAGACGGTAATACCGTCCACCTCGTAGCCGGCGGACGGGGACCCCACTGCCCCCGTCCGGACCGGAACAGATTTTGTGGGCAGCTGAGATACCGGGACAGTAACCTTCACAGACTGGGGATAAACGCTGACCCCGCTCTGAGGGGCCGCCACCGGCAGTATTTTTTCCACATCACTGTTTACGCCCTCCACCTCAACCGTAACACCCAGCTGGGTAATGGCGCTCACCTTGCTCCTGGGGCCTCTTACCGTCACCGTCTGGGGGGCGACCACCGGGTTCAGCACATAAAATCCCCTGACCGGGGCTCCCTTCAGAGAGGCGGTCACCTGGACCTGCTGCTCCACTATACCTTCCAGCGTCACGGGAACCTTGCCGGGGTTTACCTGGACAATCTGTATCCCCGCCGGAGAGTTCACCTTCACCTGCACCAGGCGGTCCCCCTCCTCGAGGCCGGAAAGGTCCAGCACAGCCTCAAAGTCATCTGTGGTAAGGGATGATATCTGCCCCCTGGTGCCCTGGACCCTTATGCTGACACTGCGGGGAATATTTCCTACTACCGACATATTCTGGGACAGGCCCCGCTGACTGAGATTTACGCTTAGTATCTGGCTGTGGACAGGATTTTGCTCATTGGTGACATACAGCCAGAGCAGCAGGGCCAGTAACACGGAAAGTATCCTCAGTGACATGTTTCTCCAGTCAATGCCGCTCATGGCGTCACCTCCTTGTCCACAGGGCGGCCAGGTTGCCCCGTTTTTCAGGATGCAGCGCCCCGGTCAGCCTGTCGGCCAGGGCACTGTCATCCAGCCCGCCGGAAAGCACTCCCTCCACCGCCAGGGAAATGGTTCCGGTTTCCTCGGACACTATAACGGACATGGCATCGGACTCCTCGGTGATGCCTATCCCCGCCCGGTGCCTGGTTCCCAGCGATTTGCTCACATGCCCCTGGGTGAGGGGAAGCACGCAGGCCGCCGCCATTATCCTGTCCCCCCTGATTATAACCGCCCCGTCGTGCAGGGGGGTGCGGGGTATGAATATATTGACCAAAAGCTCGCCGGAAACCTTTCCGGCCACCTTTATGCCGGTATCGATGTATTCCTCCAGCCCGGTGGCTCTCTCCAGTATGATTAGGGCCCCGGTCCTGTCCTTGGACAGTATCCTGACCGCCCTTACTATTTCCGATACCATAGTCTCTATGTCGGCCTCCCCGGCGCTGCCGAACTGACGGGATAAAAATCTTCCCCCGCCCAGCTTTTCCAGCCCCCTGCGCAGCTCGGGCTGGAACACTATAGGCAGGGCCACTATAAGCGCGGTCATGGCCTGCTTTAAAATCCACTGAAGTGTGTAAAGCTGCAGGAGGCTGCTGGCTGCCGTGGCCACCACCAGCACGGCCAGGCCCTTTAAAAGCTGGACCGCCCTGGTGCCCCGGATAAGGAGCATCAGCCTGTACAATACAAAGGCCACAATGACTATGTCAATTATGCTGGTAAGGCTGAAAAACTCCAGCGGGTTGAAATTTATGCTCTTTATCCATTCCAGCAACTCTATCACCCTCTTTTATTGACGAATGCAGTTTGTAAAATGTTTCAGGCCTCCCGGATATAATTTAAGCCCGTCTCCCGTTCTTAATTATACTATGGTTTTTCAGTTTTAAAAAAAAGAAAGGTTTGGAAACCGCTGTGGCGTTTTCAAACCTTTTCGCTTTCTTCCCGGGGAGCGTCCTGATTTTTCAGCAGGCCGAAGGCTATGCTGTCCACCAGGGCCTGCCAGCTGGCCTCGATTATATTTTCCGACACTCCCACCGTGCCCCAGGTTCTCTTTCCGTCGCCGCTCTCTATGAGCACCCTGACCAGGGCGCCGGTGCCGTCCTTTTCCTCCAGAACGCGCACCTTGTAGTCAGTTAGGTGCATGCTCCTTATGCAGGGGTAAAATTCATCCAGTGCCTTTCTGAGAGCATTGTCCAGGGCATTCACCGGGCCGTTGCCCTCTGCGGCGGTATGCACCACCTTGTCTCCCACCGACATTTTAATCACCGTCTGGGAATTGGCGGGCTTATCCTCGCTCATCTCTATAATAATCCTCAGGTTTTCCAGCCTGAAGGGCTCGCGGTAGTCTGTTTTGAGCTTTCTCAGCAGAAGCTCGAAGGACCCCTCGGCCCCCTCGAACTGGTAGCCCTCGTTTTCCATTTCCTTTATCTTGTCCAGCAGCTCCCGGTTTTCTTCCTTCTGCAGCTCCAGGTCCATCTCCTTGCATTTGTAAAGCAGGTTGGAAACCCCGGAAAGCTCGGAAACCAGTATCCTTCGCCGGTTGCCCAGCAGCTCCGGGTCCATGTGCTCATAGGTAAGAGATGACTTTAATACGGCGCTGGCATGTATGCCTCCCTTGTGGGCGAAAGCGCTGCTGCCCACAAAGGGCTGGCCGGCCACGGGATTCTTGTTGGCCACCTCGCTGACATAGCGGGAGAGATCGGTGAGCCGCTTCATGTTCTCCCCGGGGATAGTCTCCAGGCCCAGCTTGAAGCTCAGGTTGGGTATCACCGAGCACAGGTTGGCGTTTCCGCAGCGCTCCCCGTACCCGTTCACCGTTCCCTGCACCTGAACCGCCCCGGCCTGGACGGCCATAATGGTGCTGGCCACAGCCATGTCCACATCATTATGGCAGTGTATTCCCACCGGCACCCCGAACCTTTTAGCGGCCATGGCCACGGCATCCCGGATGTCCTGGGGCAGCTGCCCCCCGTTGGTGTCGCAGAGGACCAGGGTGGACACCCCTCCCTCCACCGCCGCCGCCAGGGTGGCCAGGGCGTACTCATGATTGGCCTTCAGCCCGTCGAAGAAGTGCTCGGCGTCATATATCACCGTCAGCCCCTTCTCTTTCAGGTAGGCCGCCGACTCTTTGATCATGGCCAGGTTCTCTTCCAGAGTGGTCTTCAGGGCGTGGGTGACGTGAAAGTCCCAGGTTTTGCCCACAATGGCGGCCACCTGTACCCCCGATTCGAGTATGCTGTTGAGGTTGGCGTCCTCCCCGGCGGCGATGCCGGGGCGGCGGGTGCTCCCGAAGGCCGTGATTCTGGCATTCTTGAGGGGCTCTCCGGCAATCTTTTTGAAGAAGTCCATGTCCTTGGGATTGGATCCGGGCCAGCCTCCCTCAATGTAGTGAAAGCCCATCCTGTCCAGCTTCAGGGCAATCTTAATCTTGTCTTCCAGGGAAAAGGATATGCCTTCCCCCTGGGCGCCGTCCCGAAGAGTGGTGTCGTATATTTCAACAGACCGCATAATATCGCCTCATATCTACTTACAGGTATTCCTATCCGGTCGGAATTCAGGAGCCAGAATCCAGAATTCAAATAAAACTTGCATGACTTTCTTGCTGGTCTATCCTTTTCTCCTGTATCCTGTATTCTGGTCTCTGAACCCGAGGTCCATTCTTTATAAACTAAAATTCTGGATTCTGAATTCTGGGTTCTGTATTCCGACCATGAAAACAAACCCTTTAGCCTTTCAGCACCTGCTCCGCCACCAGGTCTCCCATCTCGTCGGTATTGACCAGCCTCATGCCGTCCTCCATCAGGTCGGCGGTGCGGTAGCCCATGTCCAGCACTTTTGTTACCGCCCTCCCAACAGCCTCGTCCTCGCTGTCCAGGCTAAGCGAGTACTTGAGCAGCATGGCCCCGGAAAGTATAGTGGCAATGGGGTTGGCCCTTTTCATTCCGGCGTATTTGGGGGCCGACCCGTGGCTGGGCTCATACAGCCCGATCTTGCCGCCTATGCTGGCCGAGGCCAGCATCCCCAGCGATCCGGTGAGCATGGAGGCCTGGTCGCTGATGATGTCCCCGAAGGTATTTTCGGTGACAATCACGTCGAACTGGCGGGGGTTCTTCACCAGCTGCATGGAGCAGTTGTCTATGTACATATGGTCCAGCTCCACATCGGGAAATTCCGGGGCCATGGCGGTGACCACCTCGCGCCAGTGGCGGGAGGACTCCAGCACATTGGCTTTATCCACCGAGGTGAGCTTTTTCCTTCTTTTCCGGGCCATCTGGAAGCCCAGCCGGACTATGCGCTCTATCTCGCAGGTCTTGTAGTCCAGGGTGTCGTATACCCTTATGCCGCCCTCCGGCAGGGGCTCCCGGCCTTTCGCTCCGAAATACAGCCCTCCGGTAAGCTCCCTGACCACCATTATGTCCAGCCCTTCCACCACTTCGGGCTTAAGGGTGGAGGCATTCACCAGGGCCGGGAAAACCTTGGCCGGCCTCAAGTTGGCATACAGCCCCAATTCCTTGCGCAG
>JAMCVT010000139.1 GCA_023475565.1 Actinomycetota bacterium | reverse complement strand
AGTGATACTTAACCGGGAAGATATGCAGAAAATAGAAGGAGCTGTCCTAAAAGCCGCCGTTAAAGGTTCCAGGGAGTCGCTGGTAATATACGGTGACCTGGCGCTGGTGGCTAATATAAAGAATAGGATCATTATTACGGCCATGGAAGGTAAAGACATGAACGAACACGTGTTTACCAACATCGACAGCGCTGTAATAGTGAATAGGGACACACCTCTCTTTAGGGTGTAGCTCTGCAGTCGGAGGAATGTCCCCGATCGGTATAGTGGTGGTGCACCAGACAAGGAATGGCGGAAATATCATCGATAATGAATGTCTGGTGGAAGGAATCCACGGAATTCTGGATTCTGAATTCTGGATTCTGGATTCCGACCGGAAAGTATTACAGTATAAGTCAAGAATGCAGCCGGCCCGGGAAGGAGGCTGCCGGCCGCTGAACGACTGAGGCGGCCATAAATAAACAAATAGGAGGATGCATATGATCAGGTCTCTCTTTTCTGGAGTTTCTGGATTGCGCAACCATCAGGTGCGCATGGACACTTTGTCAAATAATATATCAAACGTTAACACCACCGGGTTCAAGGCCAGCAGGGCAAATTTCCAGGACGGGTTGAGCCAGCTTCTCAGAAGTGGCGGGGGCAGCCGCAATCCCATGCAGGTCGGCACGGGAATCAATACAGCCAGCATTGGAAACGATATGAATCAGGGTTCGTTGCAGAATACAGGGAGAACACTTGACCTGGCCATTCAGGGAGTAGGGTTCTTTAAAGTCAGCGACGGGACCAATCAGTACTGTACACGTGACGGCGCATTCTTTATAGACGACGAAGGGTATGTGGTAAACTCAAACGGGTTAAATCTGCTGGATGAAGGCGGAACTGAAATAAACCTTGGAACTGAATCTGTTGCTACCCTCAATATATCCCCGTTGGGTGAAATAACAGGAACGGATGTCTCAGGTGCAGATTTGGCTGGCGCCCAGATAGGGATTTACACCTTCCCCAACCCTGAGGGGCTTACCAAGGCCAGCGGCAGCCTTTATATTGCAAACACAGATATAACCGGGGCAGAAACGGCAACCACACCGGGTGAGGGAGGCGCTGGCACAGTGGAATCGGGCTACCTGGAAATGTCTAACTCAGACTTGAGTAACGAATTCACCCCAGCAGATTTAACCCAGAGGGGCTACCAAGCCAACGCAAGAGTTATAACGGTGTCTGACACGCTTCTGGAAGAACTTATTCAACTGAAGCGTTAAGCAATAAATAAATAACGGCTGCCCGTCCGAAAGGTCGGGCAGCCATCCGGGGAGTAGGATCGATGGCTGCAAAAGAAGAAAAGGATAATGAGACACAGGAAAAGAAAAAATCCGGGGCAATGAAAATTATCATTGCCGCAATTGGTGCCTTGGTTGTGGGTGGTCTCATAATGGGGATATTCGTCTACACTTTTGGTATACCGGGGCTAGCGCCCAAAGCCAGGGAAAACAAAAAGATTGAAGTGGAAAACATTGATCTGGGGGAAAGGGTTGTCAACCTGTCAGACTCCGGGGGAAGCCGCTACCTGAGGGTGCGCATGGTTTTGGAATTCAAAAAGGATGAAAAACTTGCTACCGAGCTGAAGGAGAAAAATGCCGCCATTATGGAAGAAATAATACATGTGTTCCGCAGTAAAAATGTGGACCAGATAAGGCCTCTGGATAAGGAGGAAATTGTAAAGACAGAGATTTTGGATTCCATCAACAAGAGCTTGGAAAACGGCAAGATAGAAAGGATCTATTTTACGGATTTCCTTATTCAGTAATTCTTCAAAGGGGCGGTCCGACTATGATGAAGCAAGAAGAAATCAAGGAATTTCTGAGCAGGATGTCCGGCCCGGACAACATTGTGAGGAAGGTCGAGTATCCTTCTTTTAATCTTCCCAGTCCCGGGGATAAAATGAAGGTCAGCATCAATTTCATTGATGACATCCAGGTGATTATATGCGCCGAACTGGGTAAAACCACAATGAAAATAAAGGATATTTTGAAACTGGGAGAGGGGTCTGTGGTGGAACTGGACCAGCCTGCCGGGGAAACCGCCGAAATTTATGTCAATGATCAGAGTTTCGGCAAGGGTGAAGTGGTGGTGATCGGCGGCAATTTCGGGATAAGAATGGAAAGCATTCTGCAGACCGAAAAAAAGGAAGGCATTGGTAAGGCTTAGTGAACAGTGAAATGCTTTGGGCACTGATAAAAATTATAGTTTTTCTGCCGCTGGTGACCGCACTGGCTTATTTTTTAATAAGGGTCCGGAAGCTCGTCCATCCCCTTGCCCTTGGCGGGAGGCGCCGCATGCGCCTGGTGGAACAGGTCCCGTTAAGTCCCAAATCCTATGTCAGCCTGGTGGAAGTGGGTGGCCGCTATGTTGTACTGGCCCACTCGGACAACGGCTTCCAGGTAATAAGAGAGATGGACGAGCTTCCGGACCCTATACTTATGCAGGAAGCAGAGACGCCCGGCTTTAAGGATGTTTACCAAAACCTAAAGAGGGCATCGGGGGACAACCTCCTTTTGAGTAAACTATTTTTCCGGAAAGGCAAGGAAAGATGACGGTTATATCTGATTTGCGCCACTGGTATACAGGGGGGCGACCTAAAAGACATTTGGTGTTCTTTCTGCTTTTCATGGCTGTTTTGGTCTTACCCCACTGCGTATACGCGGAGCCGCTGCCCGGGATTGACCTGAGGGTCAGTCCTTCCGACCAGCCGACAGAAGTGGTGGACAGCGTAAAGCTGCTTGTTTTATTAAGTGTTATCACCCTTGCTCCGGCGTTTATAATGATGGTCACCAGTTTTACCAGGATTATTGTAGTGCTTTCCCTGCTCAGGGGGGCAATAGGCACGCCCACAGCCCCGCCCAACCAGGTTATGATAGGGCTGGCTCTGATCCTTACATTTTTTATAATGTCTCCGGTATACGGCCAAATCAATGAGAAAGCCGTAAAACCCTATCTAAATAACCAGCTATCCCAGGAACAGGCCTTTGCAGAGGCGTACAATCCCCTGAGAACATTTATGTTAAAGCAGACACGGGAGAAGGACCTGGCCCTGTTTGTTTCCATATCAAAATCAGACCGTCCCCGCAGTGAGGAAGATGTACCGCTGTCCGTGCTGGCTCCGGCCTTTGCCATAAGTGAATTAAAGACAGCTTTCCAGATGGGTTTTTTGCTTTATGTGCCTTTCGTGGTGATAGATATTGTTGTGGCCAGCACACTGATGTCCATGGGTATGTTTATGCTTCCGCCCGTAATGATTGCCCTGCCGTTTAAAATACTTCTCTTTGTAATGGTTGATGGCTGGTACCTGGTGGTCAAGTCGCTGGTGGAGAGCTTCTAGCATAGCTAATAGGCATGAATTGCGGGTCAGAATTCAGAATCCAGAAGTCAGAAGTCAGAATGACTGGATGCTGGCCTCTGACCTCCAAATAGGGGAGTAGTAAATGACGGATTCAATGGTCCTTCAGATAGTAAGGGACGCTCTTATAATGGTGATGCTTCTTTCAGTTCCCATACTTGGCGCAGGAATGATTGTGGGACTTATAATAAGCATATTTCAGGCTACCACACAGATCCAGGAACAGTCTCTTTCTTTTGTGCCCAAGCTTGTAGTGGTCCTTATAGTACTTATTGTATTGGCTCCCTGGATAATTAATGTACTGGTGGGGTATACAACCGAACTGTTTGCCAAGATACCCCTGATGGTTAAGTAACTCAGGAATTCTGGATTCTGAATTCCGACCGGTAAGAATTTCAGTATAAGGTAATTAAAGTATGCTTAATATAGAACTTGTGGCCTCTTTTTTACTGGTTTTTGCCCGTATAAGTTCATTCGTGGTTATTTCTCCACTTTTCGGAGGACAGTATGCCCCGGCTATAGTTAAGGCCGGAATCACATTTGTAATCACGGTTGTGCTGTTTCCGCTGGTTTCGACCCCGGATCAACTGTTCTTCAGCGGTTTGGGAGGATTTGCCGCCGTTCTTCTAAGAGAGGTGGGCGTCGGTCTTTTGATGGGGTTTTTGTGCAATCTTATTCTACAGACCATGAACATACTTGGTCAGTTATTTGACCTTCATATAGGTTTTATGATGACAAACTTTTTTGACCCCTCCGTGGGGGGGCAGATTACCTTAACCGCCAAGTTTTTATACCTTACCGGCATTATTTTGTTTTTCGTGCTGGATGGCCACCATATGCTTCTTCTGGGGCTGGCCAAGAGCTTTGACATAATTCCGGTTAACACGGCCATTCTGAGCGGAAGCAGTGCAGAAATTATTATAAAGGCCTTTGCCAGAATGATAACCGTGGCTGTTCAGCTGAGTGCCCCGTTTATCGCCGTAATACTTATAATAGATGTTTGCCTTGGCATTTTGGGGCGTACCGCGCCACAGATGAATATTTTCATGATGGGCTTTCCGCTGAAGATTATTGCCGGGATAATGGTGCTGGCCGTAATGGCTCCACTTTTGGGGACAGCTTTCCAGTCACTGTTCAGGATGATGGAAAAAGATCTCTACACCTTGCTGAAGGGGCTGATAAACAGTGGCTGACAACAGCCAGGACAAAACTGAACAGCCCACGCCAAAGAAGTTACTGGATGCCCGTAAAAAGGGTCAGGTTGCCAAAAGCAGGGATTTATCCTCGGCAATAGTTCTGATGGCTGTGGTGGGAGCCCTTTATCTTTCCGCAAAAAGCGCCGCCGACAGTATGGAAAGATACCTGCTCTGGTATTTTTCAAACTGCCTGGCCTTCGAAGTACCAGACAGGCATCTGCCCTGGGTATTTCTGGACAGCCTTTATGAAATAGCTGTAATTTTCCTGCCGCTGTTTGTAATCGCCATAGTGCTGGCGGTACTGGGGAATGTTATGCAAACCGGATTTTTACTGGCTCCTGAATCGATTAAGCCAAAGCTGGAGCGGCTCAACCCCATTGAGGGTTTTAAAAAGATTTTCAGTCTGACAAGCCTTTTTGAACTGGCCAAGACTATCCTCAAAGTAATTGTGGTTGGTGTGGTAAGCTACCTGGTGGCCATCAAGTATGTACCGCAGATGCTGATGATTTTTTACAAGAATCCCACCCAGGAAATGCTTGAAATAATGGATATTATTATTATTGTGGGGGCGGCCGGAGGGGGAGCCTACCTACTGCTGGCGGTGGCGGATTTTTACTACCAGAGGTTTGATTTTTATAAAAGAATGCGCATGTCCAAGCAGGAGATTAAGGATGAGCACAAGCAGTCCGAGGGGGACCCCCAGATAAAGGGATGGCTGAGAAGAAGGCAGCGTGAGGTCGCCATGAACAGAATCAGGCAGGAGGTGCCCAGGGCGACGGTGGTTGTTACCAACCCCATTCACTACTCGGTGGCCCTTAAATACGAGGAGGGGGTAAACAGCGCTCCCCTGCTGGTGGCCAAGGGCGCTGGTGACATTGCCCTTAAGATGAAAGAGATAGCTGCTAAAAGCGGGGTGCCGGTTATTGAAAACCCGCCTCTGGCCAGAACTATTTTTCAGCAGGTGGATATCGGCAGGGAAATACCGGCAGAGCTTTACCAGTCGGTGGCCGAGGTTCTGGCGATGGTTTTGAGGATCAAAAAGAAGGAAACTGTTTGACTGCAGTACTCTGTGCCGTTATACCGCAAATTGTATCGCCCGCAAAATTGGAGGATGACCTGATATGGCACCGTTAAATACCGGATCAATATTCGGCGGTTTAAAAAGAAATGCAGATATGGTGATTGCGGGACTGGTAATAGGCATACTGCTTATGATTATCATTCCGCTGCCCACGTATGTTCTGGACGTTATGCTTACAGTCAGCATAACTTTGGGGCTGGTTATATTACTTATTACCATGTTTACAACAGAGCCGCTCCAGTTTTCTGTTTTCCCTTCTTTACTGCTGGTTACCACCCTGTACAGGCTGGCCTTAAACATTTCCTCCACCAGGCTGGTTCTGGGTCAGGCCGAGGCCGGCAGGGTAATTGAGGCCTTCGGCACATTTGTGGTGGCCAATAACTATCTGGTGGGCTTTATAGTTTTTATTATAATAACAATTATCCAGTTTGTGGTTATAACCAACGGCTCCGGCAGGGTGGCCGAGGTGGCGGCCCGGTTTACCCTGGATGCCATGCCCGGCAAGCAGATGAGTATTGACGCGGACTTCAACTCCGGCCTTATCAGTGAGTCCGAGGCCAGGGAAAGGCGTAAAAGGCTGCAGAGGGAGGCCGATTTTTTCGGCGCCATGGACGGCGCCAGTAAGTTTGTCCGGGGCGATGCCATAGCAGGGATACTGATTACCCTTATAAATATAGTGGGCGGTATTATCATCGGGGTCCTGCAGATGGATATGGATGTATCTCAGGCCGTGCAGATTTATACCGTGCTGACCATAGGAGACGGCCTGGTGGCACAGATTCCCGCCTTGCTCATCTCCACATCTGCGGGTATCCTGGTGACCAGGGCCACTTCCGATAATAACTTTGGCACCGACATAGCCGGGCAGTTCACCCGGTTTCCCAAGATACTGTTTCTGGCTTCAGGCATTCTCTTTTTACTGGGCCTGGTTCCGGCCATGCCAAACATCCTGTTTATCTGTATATCGGCCGGAATTGGCTATTTGGCATACAGCCTGACCAGAAACAGCAAGAAGAAGGATGTAGAAATAAAAGAGGCGGTGGCCCGTGAAAAAGCACAGAAGAAGAGAGAGCCGGAAACGGTTACAGCCTTCTTCCAGGTGGATCCCCTACAGATAGAGATTGGCTATAATCTTATTCCACTAACCGATGAGAGCCAGGGTGGAGACCTGCTGGGCAGGTTATCCGCCGTGCGCAGGCAGTGTGCCACCGAAATGGGTGTGTATGTGCGGCCCATAAGAATAAGGGATAACCTGCAGCTCTCGGCCAATGGGTATGTGTTTAAGCTGAGGGGTGAGGAGGCTGCCTCAGGAGAACTGTTGGCAGGTCACTACCTGGCTATGGATCCCTCCGGGAGGGAGGTTGGAATAGAAGGTGTTCCCACCAAGGAGCCCACCTTCGGCCTTGATGCCATGTGGATCAGCCCTGCTCAGAAGGAAAAGGCAGAAATGACAGGCATGACCGTAGTTGACTGCTCAACTGTACTGGTAACCCACCTGACGGAGTTTATCAGGACCAATTCCCATGAGCTGCTGGGCAGGCAGGAGGTTAAAGAGCTGGTTGACGCAGTCAGGGAGAGGGACCCGGCCGTTTTGGAGGACCTGACCCCGGATGTTATTACACTGGGAGACCTGCAAAAGGTACTGCAAAATCTCTTAAGAGAAAAAGTGCCCATCAGGGACATGGTATCTATACTGGAAGCCATTGCCGACGGGGTGAGGATGAACAGGGATATAGACTTTCTCACCGACCATGTTAGACAGGCCATTGCCAGGACTATCAGCAGGCAGTATGTAAACAAGGAAAACAAAATGGAGGTTATCACCCTGCACCCGAGAGTGGAGCAGACTGTCGGTGATTCTATTCAGGCTACTCAACTGGGGGCTTATCCGGTACTGGAGCCGGGTAACGCCAGGGAACTGCTGTCAGCTATCATGGAGACTGTCGAAAAGGTGTCCCTGAAAGGCATCACCCCTATAATTCTCTGTTCGCCAAAAGTAAGGCTGCCTTTAAGAAGGTTCACTGAAAGATATCTTCCCGGGCTGGTATTGCTATCCCTCAACGAAATCTCCCCCAATGTCGAGGTGGAGGCTGTGGGGACGGTGGTGGTTAATTGAAAATTAAAAAATACATCGTAAAAGACATGCATGAGGCGCTAAAGCTGATCCGCAAAGACCTGGGCCCTGATGCCGTCATAATAAGCAACTACAGGCTGCCCCGGAAAGGATTCAACTTTTTTTCTCCCAGGCTTATGGAAGTTACGGCAGCCCTGGACGAAAACAGGCAGGTAATCAATGCCGGCCCCAGGAAAATGATCGACGGCAGCGATAATAGTGCCCGGCGTCTCCTTGAGGAGCTAAGGGGGTTTGATTCAGGGGGTGTCAGAAGGGAAACCGGCAGTGCGAAGGCCGATCTTTTTGTTTACAATAGCCAGGGCAATATTTACCAGGAAAAGGAGAAAAATGAAGATCCTTTCGACATTATATTGAAAAATAAAGGTAAATCCCTCATAAATAGAGAAATAGATCAGCAATGGAAAAAAATACTTATTAGTCTTGAAATACAGGAAAGTATAGTGGAAAGTCTGGTTAACGGGCTGGGATTGGACATAGAAGGCACTGACAGTTCAGACCGGGTGTCAGAAGCATACATAGCATATTTCAAAAACAAGATAACAAAGCTCCTGGAGCCTGCCTACAAACCTTTACCCCAGCATAAGGTCTGCACTTTCGTGGGACCTGCGGGTGTGGGAAAAACGCTGACCATGGCTAAGCTGGGCACCCACTTTAAACTGTATGAGAATAAAAGTGTTGCCTTGATTTCTGCTTTTGAAAACGGGCATCATACCGGGCAGCTGGAAACACTGAAATATTACGGGAGCCTGGTGGACTCTCCTGTGGAGCGGGCCTCCAACCTTGAGGAACTGGCGGACTCGGTAAAAAGGCACTATGACAAGGACTTGATCATGATTGATACTGTGGGAGTCAATTCGAAGAATACCGGGATGATGCTGAGACTTAGCAAAATTCTGCATTCCCTGGGCTGTAACCAGGATATTTACCTTGTTTTGAGCTCCACCACAAAAAGCAGTGATTTAATGAGGATACCGGCAGAATTTCGCAAGATAGGATATACAAAGCTGATATTTACCAAGCTGGATGAGACGGAAACCTGCGGCTCATTACTGAATGTGGTGTGCAGAATGGGAGTGCCGGTTTCATTTGTGGCCTACGGGCAGAATGTTCCTGATGATATAGCGGCGGTTAATCCGAGAAAACTGGCCGGGCTGCTGTTGGGAGGTGTTGACCGTTATGTGGAGCAAGGCTTCAAGGCAACCCGTCCCTAGAATAATAAAGGCCTCCAGGGAACACCTTTTCACCTCCGAGCAGGGATATAAAGGCTCCAGGGTAATAGCTGTTTCCAGCGGGAAAGGCGGAGTAGGCAAGACAAGCCTGGTTGTAAACCTGGGCATAACGCTGGCCAGTTTGGGCCAGCGGGTAGTGATATTTGACGCCGACCTGGGGATGGCCAACGCCGAGGTTATGATGGGCATAACACCTCACTACACATTATTTGACTGTGTGTACGGCCATAAAGATATTGAAGATGTAATCATTCCGGGGCCGTTGGGAGTGCAGCTGGTTTCAGGGGGATCAGGATTTCTGGAGCTGGCCAACCTGGATGGTTCCAGGAGACAGCAGCTGGTAGACTCATTATCGTATTTTGACAGGGAGTCCGATTTTTTACTGATAGACACCGGGGCAGGCATTTCAAAGAATGTGCTTGGCTTTGTGGCTGCTGCCAGTGAGGTAATCGTTGTAATAACACCGGAGCCCACTTCCCTGGCCGATGCCTACAGCCTTATAAAGGTGCTGGCCATGTTTAAGGTTCACTCCGAGGTTATGATTGTTGTAAATAAGGCCGGAGATGAAAGAGAGGCCAGAAGGACTGCCCAGAAGATTGAAAGCCTGGTGGAACAGTTCCTTCAAATAAGGATAAGCAGTATAGGATGGATAGTTGAAGACAAGTTGGTAACCCAGGCTGTGAAGAGCCAGGAGCCGTTCAGCCTTTTTCACCCCAACAGCCAGCCGGGACTGAGCATCACAAAGATTGCCAGGCGGCTGATTAGCGGCCAGCAGGATGAGGGACCGGCAGTGGAAAATGGCGCCAGGGGTTTTATAAGGAGGCTGACCAGATTATTTGGCTGAGGAGTGTTGATTAATGTTAAGTGTCAGTCAAAACATACTGGTGTCGAAAAAAAATGAAATCAGATGGCACAGTTCGGTAATTATGGATGTTGATGACAGTGAAGTGATAATCTCCTACCCTAAACTGAATGGGCTGCCGATAAATATTGCAGAGAACGATATGTTGGAAATAACTTTGTCCAGGAATGGGGTACGGTATCGGTTTGAAACAGTTTTTTCCCAGATGATAGGCGATGTCCTGGTAGTCAAAAAGCCACGTCTTCTTGAAAAAGTTGATCTCCGGCGGTATCCCAGAATTCCAGTTAAAATGGATGTGTTTTTTTCAGAAATAAGCTGTAAGAATGTCAGCGGACCAGATACCAGGAAAGGAAAAATTATGGATATAAGCGGGAATGGATTAAGATTTTCAGTTGACCAGCTGTACATTCCCAGCACCTATATGAGTGTTAAATTTGATATTCCTTTAAAGGAAAAGGTTATACCCATTAATATGGAGTGCCGGGTGGTAAGAATAATTGTTGATGATCGGAAAGATCCGGTGGAATACCAGTTGGGGGCCGAGTTCTCCAGGATTGAGAAAAAAGACCAGGAGTTAATAGTAGATTTTGTCAGCAGCAA
>JAMCVT010000078.1 GCA_023475565.1 Actinomycetota bacterium | reverse complement strand
GCAAGGCCCCGGAGAGGGACGGGTTCCGTATACGGCGTGTGGCGGTGGAGTACGGGGTGCCCTGCCTGACGTCCCTGGATACGGCCTGGGCGCTGCTGGAAGTATTGACCTTTATAAAAAAAGGGGACGAGTTTAACCTTATTCCACTGCAGGAGTACGGGAGATAAGCTTATACTGTTATGCTTTTGGGTTGGGAGACAGGAGTTTAGGCATTCCTTTTATGTTTGATAAGTCAAGTATTCCCGCCGGGGGATGATTTCTCCGGGGCTGGGGGAGGATTCTTTTCCAGTTGCTTTAATTTGGACTGGAGGTCCCTTATCTGCAGGTTGAGTCTTAATTGCCTGGCCACGCTGAAGAGAAGGGTTACCAGCACACCGGTGGCGGCTGAAAAAAGTATTATGAGCACCAGGGGCAGTGGGGGTAAATCCCATAAAAGAAATTTAAGAGTCACAGGCTGGGAGTTCTGTACCGCAAAAACAGAAATAACAAGGGTGATAAGGGCGGCGGCTGCAAGATACCACAGCATAGGACTACACCTCCGTTTGGCTCAAAAGAGTGAATACTGGGTCGGGAGACAGGAGACAGTACAGTTAAGGTTTTCCTTTTAAGTTTATTATAAAAAGTGTTTAATTTGGAGCAAAAGAATTAATATGTTCTTTTTATGTGTCTGAGGTTAGAATTGGACATCAAATGGTCAGGCTTTTACTAACCTCAGAGTAGGGCTTTAAAACTCCTGTCTCCTGACGGGAAATTTTTCCCCTAAAGCATAGATATATTTTACCAGATCCCGGGAGGATGTGACAGGCCGGTGTATAGTAAAAAATTAAGGGTTGTGAAAAATGTTGAGGTAATCCCGGGCCACCGGTTGATGGGCCTGGAGGCGCATGAGCTGGCCATGGCTGCAGCTCCCGGCCAGTTCCTGCACGTACGCTGCTCTGAAACACTGGACCCTCTCCTGCGCAGGCCTATATCGGTTTGCCTGGCGGACAGGGAAAGGGGAACGGTTTATATGCTGTACAGGATAGCCGGGAAGGGCACTGAACTGCTGGCCAGGGTGAAAAAAGGGGACTTCGTGGATGTGCTGGGACCCCTGGGGAGGGGCTACTCCCTTCCCCAAAAGGGGGACGGAGTGGCGGTGCTGGGCGGCGGCATTGGCATAGCCCCCCTCTATTTCCTGCTGGAGTGTATTAAGGGTATATATGGACCCGATACAGACGGGGTGTCCGTTTTTCTGGGAGCGGCCGCTTACACAGCCATTCCGGTACTGGATCAGGTAAGGGCTATGGGCTTTAGTGTGCACACTGCCACCGATGACGGGTCCGGGGGATTTAAGGGCAATGTTGTGCAACTGGCCGAAGAAGTGCTGGGGGGCCGGTACCCGGACAGGGTTTATGCCTGCGGGCCGCTGCCCATGCTGAAAAGCCTTGGGCAGGCGCTGGGGGACCACCCGGCTGCCGAGGTTTCTATGGAGGAGCACATGGCCTGCGGGGTGGGGGCCTGCCTGTCCTGCATCTGCAGGGTGCGGGCCAAGGGAGAAGAGCCCGAATATGCCCATGTCTGCAAAGACGGCCCGGTTTTTAAGCTGCGGGACCTTTGCCTGGCATAATTGGCCGTAAGCAGTTTATTCAGGGTGCTACGGATAATCAGGCAAAAATGAAATGGGGGCGGCCAATGAAACTGGAGGTAAACATAGGCGGAATAATAATGAAAAACCCGGTGGCCACCGCCTCGGGGACCTTCGGGTTTGGTCTGGAGTATGCCGGTTTTGTAGACCTGAGCAGGCTGGGGGCGGTGGTGGTAAAGGGCACTACCCGGCTGCCCAGACCGGGTAACCCGGCCCCCAGGATTTGTGAAACACCGGCCGGGGTTTTAAACGCCATAGGTCTGGAGAACCCGGGGGTGGAGGCTGTGGTGGAGAAATACCTCCCCTGCCTTAAAGATTATGATGTGCCGGTGATCATAAACATAGCCGGGGACACGGTGGAGGATTATGCCTCACTGGCCTCAAGGCTGGACGGCTGTCAGGGGGTTGCCGGGCTGGAGGTGAACATTTCCTGCCCCAATGTGAAGAAGGGGGGCATGCTCTTCGGCAGTGATCCGGATTCGGCCGCCGAGGTTATCCGGGAGGTCAGGGCGGCCACCCGCCTGCCGGTGATAGCCAAGCTTTCCCCCAATGTCACCAGCATAGCCGCCGTGGCCGAAGGTGTGGCCCGGGCGGGGGCTGATGCAGTGTCACTGATCAACACCCTGCTGGGGATGTCCATCGACATTAAAAGCAGGAGGCCGGCGCTGGGCAATGTAATGGGGGGACTTTCCGGACCGGCTGTGAGGCCTGTGGCTGTGCGGGCGGTATGGCAGGTATACCGGGCGGTCGGCATCCCCATAATGGGCATGGGAGGTATCGCCAGCGCCAGTGATGCCCTGCAGTTTATTATGGCCGGGGCCTCTGCCGTGGCAGTGGGCACGGCAAACTTTGTCAATCCCCGGGCCACGGTTGAGGTTCTGGAGGGAATAGAGTCCTACCTGTTGGAAAACAATATCAGGGATATAAGCCAGCTGGTTGGCGCAGCCCACCAGGGGATCTGATTATGAAAAGGCAGGCGATTTTGTGAAAAAGCTAAAGAATCCATACACGGCGCTTTTCCCCGTTCCGGCGGTGCTGGTGACGGCGTCCTCAGGGGACGGAAAGGACAACATAGTGACACTGGCCTGGGTGGGCACGGTCAATTCCGAGCCCCCTATGCTGAGCATAAGCGTGCGGCAGTCAAGGCACACCCACCGGCTGCTGGAGGAGACCGGAGAATTTGTGGTAAACCTTCCCGGGACCGGCATTGTTAAGGAGGTAGACCTATGCGGCATGGTTTCCGGCAAGGATGAAGACAAATTTGCACTGTGCGGGTTTAAGAGACAGCCGGCCTCAAAGGTAAAGGCCCCTTTGATTGACCGCTGCCCGGTTAATATAGAGTGCGCTGTCAGAAACAGGCTGAGCCTGGGCAGCCACGATCTGTACATAGGTGAGATACTGGCGGTTCATGTGGACGAGGCTATTTTGGAGGACGGCAGGATTGACCTGAATAAAATGAAGCCGCTGGCGTATGCCTCCGGGGAATACTGGAGCCTGGGGGAAAAGCTCTCCATGATGGGGTTTTCTGCTAAAAAGTAAGTTTTTTGGGGGTGCGCCATGAAGAATAATCCGCTGATAGTGGCCCTGGATGTGGACAGCCGGGAAAGAGCCCTGGAGCTGGTGGACACACTAAAGGACCGGGCGGGTATGTTTAAGGTGGGCATGGAGCTTTTCTACGGTACCGGCGGGGGTATTGTCAGGGAGATAAAGAATATGGGCTGCCGTGTATTTCTGGACCTTAAGCTGCACGATATACCCAATACAGTGGCCAGGGCCTCCAGGGTGCTTACGGCGCTGGGGCCGGATATAATAAACGTACACGCCTCCGGTGGGCCGGAAATGATGAGAGAGGCGGCGGCGGCCGTAAGGGACGAGGCCTCCCGGCTGGGGGAGGCCAGTCCGCTGGTTATAGCGGTGACTGTTCTTACCAGCATAAACAGGGATATTTTAAACAGCAGCCTGGGCATTGGCGGGGAGGTGGAGGAAACAGTGGTCCGCTGGGCGGTATCGGCCAGAGACTGCGGGCTGGGCGGGGTAGTGGCCTCTCCCAGGGAGGTGTCCGCCATACGAAGGGCCTGTGGGCCTGATTTTGTTATTGTGACTCCGGGAATAAGGCCCCCGGGTGCAGAGGCAGGGGACCAGAAGAGGGTAATGACACCCGCCGGGGCCGTTCAGGCGGGCGCCACGTACATAGTGGTGGGCAGGCCGGTGACCGGGGCGGCGGACCCGGCGGAAGCGGCCGGCAGAATAATTGAAGAAATAGAGGGACGTGTCTCTTGACACGTCCCTCCGCCCCTGGCCTTAGTACACCATCGATCTTTCCGCACGTTCTATGGCCAGCCTTACCAGGTTACCGCAGTTCCTTGAGGAAACGGAACCAAAGCCACCATCTCTGGCCACCACGTCGGCCACACCAAGTTCCTTGGCTAATTCGAATTTAAGCTGGTCGGACATTATGCTGCGATTCCTAGCCATTAGCCAGACCCCCTTCGTGTATAGGCCTTCGGGGCCTAAAACATATTTAATTGTCGGGACATCTATATAATCCCCGGAATTAAGGGGAGTATACTAGTAATACTTATAAGTATTACTTCAGGTCGGAATTCAGAATTCAGAATCCAGACACCCGGGCCGCCTTAGGCGGCCACCAAGGAGGATGTAAATTCTGGTCCTTTTAGAGTATGTGCGGGAGTGCGGCGCTGAAGTGGTGGGCGCCGGGGTTCTGGTGGACCGGAGCGGAGGCGCGGCCGGCCTGGGCGCCCGTACCGAAAGCCTGGCGCAAATACCGGCGGTGTCCTACAGCCCGGAAGAGTGTCCCCTTTGCGGAAAGGGCCTGCCCTTTGGTAAGCCGGGCAGCAGGAAAGTATAACCGGGAGGTTTTTAAAAAGCCATGACACAAACCAGGAAGACAATTATGTTTATAGTTGATTCCTTTAACTCATCGGCCCTCAGGAGCGCATTGGAAAAAAAGATGGTGCCGGCCATGGAGTTTTTAAAAAACAGGGGCTATTTCAATGAAAGCTGTGTTTCTGTATTTCCCACCATGACCCCCACCTGTGCCAGCAGCATAATCACCGGGGCGTCCCCCCGCGACCACCTGGTGCCCGGCTTTGAGTGGTTCTGCAGGGCTGAGAGGCGCATAGTTAACTACGGCAGCAGCCCCCTGGCGGTATGGAAAATGGGGGTAGGGCGTGCTGTGCGGGAACTGCTTTTCAATCTGAACCACATCCAGCTGAGCAGTAAGGTGAAAACTCTGTATGAGTCCCTGGAGGGGGCAGGGTTTACCACCGGGGCGGTAAACCCTTATATATTCAGGGGGGGCCGGCCCTACCGGCCCAGAATACCGCTAATACTGCAGCTGGCGGCTGGATTCGGCCTGAAGGGGAAGCTCCGGGGACCCGGCAGCCTTTTTCTGGGCAGCCTTTGTCCTCCCGAAACCGGGCAGCGGCTGAAAATGCTGTTATCTCCCCGGTATTATTGGAAATTCGGGTTCAACGACCAGTACTCGGGAACGGTGGGCAGATGGCTGATAAAAAAGGGAAACCAGCCTGATTTACTGACCATTTATCTGCCGGACACCGACGGGTATTCTCACCGCCACGACCCAAACCACAGCGAGGAGTCTCTGAAAAGTGCCGACAGGCAGATTTGCAAGGTACTGGGGGCCTTTCAGAGCTGGGACGAGGCCCTGGAGAAAAACACCATAATCATTGTGGGGGACCACTCCCAGAGCCTGGTGGGCAAAGACGGGGCCAGCATGGTGCACCTGGGCCGGGAACTGGCCGGCTTTTCCCAGGCGGCTTTAGGCAGGGAAAGCTGTGCGGCCTGTGAAATAGCTGTTTGCGTAAATGAGAGAATGAGCTATATTTACATACTGAGGGACAGGGAAAGAATACTGCCCCTGGCGACAGAAATACTGAAGGGAGTAAGAGGTGTGGACCAGGTGGCCTGGAAGGAGGGGGACTGGTGCCGTATTATACAGGCCGGCGGGGGAGAGCTGATCTTCCGGCCGGGCCGGGATGTATGGGACCAGTACGGCCAGGGCTGGTCTTGCAAGGGGCAGCCCTCTGCCGCCGGGGCAAGGATAAGCGGCCACAGTGTGACCTTTGGAGAATACCCCGATGCCCTGGCCCAGCTATACAATGCGCTGGGCTGTGAAAATGCCGGTGACATAGTGGTTACCGCCAAGACGGGCTTCGAGTTTACCGGTGACTGGGGGCCCACCCACCCCGGGTGCGGGAGCCACGGGTCTCTGCACAAAATAGATGCCCTGGTCCCGCTCTTTGTGTCCGGAGAAGCTTTTGGAACGTCCAGTCCCAGGCTTTTGGACCTGGCTCCCTTCATCCGTTCCCGGCACGGGCTGCAGTAACTTAAGTCTTTGACCTAAGGGACTGAGCTACTTCTTTCAGTGTTTCCGCCAGTGATTCGTGGGCCCTCATAAGCCTCCAGGCCGCCACCAGAAAAACTATGTAGAAGGCGGCCAGGCCGAGGACCATTACTATTGGACCCAGGAAGCCCATCATGCCGCCCCCGTACCAGCCCATCATATAAAATACCTCCCCTGTTTTTTATTATCTATTATCAGGCTTTAGAATTCTAATTATACTGTTTAAACTGTAAAGCTAATCAGCCTGCGAAAGCTTTTCGGCCAGCAAACTGTCCGGCTGGGCCATAATGGTTTTCTGGCCGGTGTATATTACATAGCCGGGCTTGGCCCCCCTGGGTTTGCTGACGTGTTTTCTCAGGGTATAGTCCACCGGGACCTTGCCGGACTGGCCGGCCCGGCTGAAAAGCGCGGCCAGAGAGGCCGCCTCCTCCAGTGTGGCCGCCGGCGCCTCTTTTCCCCCGGTCTTTATGATCACGTGGGACCCCGGGATTTCCCTGGCGTGAAGCCAGATATCCCCCGGCAGGGCCAGCCTCATGGTCAGGTAGTCGTTCTGCCGGTTGTTTTTTCCGGCCATTATGGTGAAGCCCTGGCTTGAGGTAAAGGTGGCCGGCCGGGGAGCTGATTTTTCCTTTTTAACAGCCTTTACAGCTGGGCGGCCGGCAGCCTTCATATAGCCCTGTTCAACCAGCTCTTCCTTTATCTGATCAAGCTCCTCAGTAATTGAGGACAGCCCTGCGGAATTCTCCACTCCTCCCAGGTAGTCAATTTCCTCTTTTGTTTTTTGAATGTTATGAGAGGCCGCCTCAGTGGTTTTTTTGGCCCGGGCATACTTCTTGAAAAAGTTCTGGGCGTTTTCTGACGGGGTAAACCGGGGGTCCAGATCAATCTTTTCCGGGGGGCAGCCCTCTTTATAGAAGTTTTCCAGGTAAACCACGGTGTCTCCCTTTTTTAGGCGGTAAAGGTTGGCGGTGACCAGTTCCCCCGCCAGCCTCAGTGTTTCGGCCCCGGAGGCCGCCTCAAATTCAGCCGACTGGAGTGACAGCTTTTTTTCCAGCCTGGAGGTCTCTTTTCTGACCACGCTTAAAATGGACTGGCGGATGCGGCCGTTCTTTTCATCAAGGGACCGGTGCCTGAAAAAGAGGTCGGTCATCTCGTTCATTCCCCCGGTCTGTCTGGTGCAGCCCTCCAGGCAGGTCGGGTCGAAGGCCCCGAAGTCCCGGACAGAGCGGCCCTCAAAGGCCACGGTGGGACGGAAATCTCCATTTCCCGCGCTTTCATAAATATTCTTCAGCGCGGTATAGACCGAGGTTAAGTCATAGGCGCCGCACCTGTCCAGGATTATATCCCGGTCCAGTCCGGCCCGGTATACTATTTCCCTGGCCAAAAGGGGGCTTAGCCCGTCAAATCTTTTCTGTATTATATCCCTGACCCGGGAGTTAAGGCCGTTTTCCAGCATTATTCCGAAAAACTCCTCATCACCCAGGGAAAGGGGGTTTATTTTATCGCCGGCCGGGGGTGGAATATAGCGCCGGCCCGGCAAAACCTCCCGGTGCCTGCTTACCGTGTGGGAGTATCTTTTTATGCCGTCCAGAATAATTCCGGCGCCGGGGTCCAACAGTATAATATTGCTGTGCTTGCCCATTATCTCGCAGATAATATGTTTTAGGGAGGGCCTGCCCAGATCGTCCCTGGTGTCCACCGCAATGGTGAGCACCCGGTCATACCCCGGCTGGGAAAAACCGTATATTCTGCCTCCCTCCAGGTGCTTGCGCAGCACCATGCAGAACACCGGAGGGGAGGGAGGGTTTTCGGCCCCGGCCCCGGTTATGTGAATTCTGGCCGTTCCCGGATCGGCAGACAGCAAAAGCCTGTACTTGGCCCCCGGCCTGCTCAGTATCAGATGCACCTCTTCCCGGGCCGGCTGGTAAATCCTGTCTATCCTGCAGCCGGTGAGAGTGCCGGCCAGCTCCCTGGTTATCGCCGCCATGACCATTCCGTCAAAGGGCACTTGATCACCCCTTTTCCGGGCGTGAGTAACATTTCATTTCAGCCCGTAAACCAGTATAGCACCGTTCTTGCGGGGCGGTCAATTTGATTGCTGACGGGGGCACTGCTTTCAGGATGGGAGACAGGAGATCAGGAGTCAGACAACCGGGTTGCCCAAAGCAGCCACCAAGGAGAATGAAAATTCGGGTCCTTTTAAAGCCACAGAGGACACAGAGGTTCTTAGCCCTGTTTGAATGCTGAAAAACTCGCTTCAGAGTAGTGCCTGTGACCTAATTCTCTGTGATCTCTGTGTCCTCTGTGGCTAAGAAAGACCCAAGCTATTTTCAGGGTATGAATTCTGGAATCAGACCGTGTGTTGCAATTCCCTTTAACCGATAGGGTCTTGACCTTACACTTTAGGTGTATTAGTATAGTAATACACCAATACATCAGTACAGGGGGGTGGTCCGATGTGGTTCAGGGTGGAGCCGGGACGGGGTGTGCCCATTTACGTTCAGGTGAAGGAGCAGATACGGCGCTCCGTGGCCAGCGGGATACTGGCGCCAGGTGAGCAGCTTCCCTCGGTGAGAGACCTGGCCGTGCAGCTGGCCATCAATCCGAATACAATTTCAAAGGCCTACCAGGAGCTGGAGCACGAGGGAGTGGTGTGCACACTGAGGGGTCGGGGCACCTTCGTTTCCGATAAGGCCTCCACCATTTCTGACCGGGACCGTCTGCAAAGACTTGACGAGGCAGTGGATAGATTTCTGGTGGAAGCCTACCACCTGCGCTGCACATCAGGAGAGGTGCTTGACTCGGTGAAGAAAAAACTAAGGGAGAAGGAGCAAAAGGGGGAGGGGATTGATTATGCAGGAAAGTGACCTGGCCGTGCGGACCAACGGGATTACCAAATCCTTTCGGGGGAGACCGGCGCTTAACGGGGTAAACCTGGAAGTGCCCAGGGGTTCGGTGTTTGCCCTGCTTGGCCCCAACGGGGCCGGGAAGACTACAACCATAAGAATATTGTTAAATCTGCTGTGGCCCACCTCCGGTAAGATAGAGGTGCTGGGGCTGGACGGGGTGGCCGAATCGCTGGAAATACGCCGCAAGGTGGGTTACCAGGCGGAAATACAGCAGTTCTACAACCGGGCAGTGGTGGAGGAGGTCATAAACCTGTGCCGGTCCCTGTACCCCCGCTGGAATTCAGATAGGGTAAAAAGGTACTGTGATATTTTTGAACTACCGGCCCGGGTACGCACCGCAGAGCTTTCCAAGGGCAAGCTGACACTGCTGGGGCTGGTCCTGGCGGTAGGTCCCGACCCGGAGCTGCTGCTCCTGGATGAGCCCTTTTCCGGCCTAGACCCTCTGCGCCGCCGCCAGGTGCTGCAGCTGCTGGTGGAGGAGATGGCCGGTGAAGGCAGGACAATTCTGGTTTCCTCCCATCAGCTACAGGATATGGAGCGCATAGCCGACCGGGTGGCCTTTATGGTGAGGGGGAGAATAATACTTGCACAGGCGGTGGACGATCTTCTGGGCGGGGAAAAGAAGGTGCGCGTATCTTTTGCCGGCCCGCCGGCGGAGGATATGGAAAGGTGGCCAGGGGTTAGAAGCGTGGTCAGGGAAGGTTCCCGGTTTCTCATTACAGTGTCGGGGCATGTTGATGAAGTAACAGGAAAGCTAAAGAAGTATGACGGGGCCGCTTACGAGGTGCTTGACCAGTCACTGGAGGATATTTTTGTAGATTATGCGGGGGAGGGGCTGAAATGATTAACAGCGCTCTAATGAGATGGACAATGCGGCGTTACGCCATGGTTTACTGGATCATACTGGCGTTTTTGCTGGGGGGGCTTGCGTTTCTTTTTCTTATTTTATCCCCGGGTTCAGTGATCACGACGGAAGTCCACCCGTTTTTCTCCAGCAGTATACTCCTGGCGATGTTCTGGGGGGCGGGTATATACAACCGCGAGTACAGAAATGGAAACCTTTTGGAATTTATGATGGTCCGGCCGGTGTCCCGGGAGGAATTTTTCAACAACATGCTGCTGGCCGGGGCTATTCCTCTGATTTTGTTGATGTTCTTACCCTTTGTATATGTGATGGCTCTCAATCCCTGGTTTGATTTTTCACTGCCCCCGGTCACATTGTTTTATGTATGCTTATTAGCTGCGGTATGGGTGGAGGTAGTATTTCTGGCGGGAATTAACGTGGGGCTTTTTTTAATAGCACACAGCGCCGGCCGTTATGGCAGGTATCTGTTGGTCTTTGCCATAGCAGCGATGACTGCGGTGTTCATTAACCTGAATAACCTGGCCAGGAACGGCCCGGCAAATCCTGTGTGGCAGGTGCAAAACCATCCCTGGATCTCTACGTCCATAGCCCTGGCGGCGGCAGCGGCGCTTTATTATACGGGCAGAAGGAGAATGAAGAGGATGAATATTTAATTATGTTATAGACAGGGCTTATAACCTGGCAGGAAAAATCTCTCAGGTTGTGTTATACCTGAATCCGTGACATCTTTGAGACAAATAATTTCCATATACAATAAATGGGTTTTTTTAGCCGAAGAGACTGGCATATTCTTTAATTTCCAAGATTTTTAGCTATACTAAATTCTCTCTTGTATAA
>JAMCVT010000075.1:2763-10657 GCA_023475565.1 Actinomycetota bacterium | reverse complement strand
TGCCTCCGGTGAGGGGGCTCTTGCCGCCCACCGAAAGCCTTCCGGAGGATGGGGCGCTGGTCCCGGACAGAAGCCCCGGGGCTATAACAATTTTGTTATCCTCTCCCAGCGGGTCGCAGCCGGCGGGTACTTCGTCCAGCACCAGCTGTGAGGTCAGTGCCCTTCCTCCCAGGAGAACATATTTTTCGGGTGTATCTTCATACTTCAGCTCTTTGGCAGCCATGTTAACGCGAACGATTTTAGACATAATGCAATTACCACCTTTTCTTATTTGAGGTTACCGTTATGAATATTCGATGCCGAACGGTATTATACCTTTTTTATTGTGCAAAATTGCACAATGTACTTTATATAAAGAATACCGTCCTTCGTATGCGGGAAGCCTGTATTTAAAAGTCTTTAAGAAGAAATCTATATATAACCACCTGGCAGTTATTTACATATATAGAAATATATTTTTCAGCGCTGCATCTCCTCCAAAAGATTTTTTAAATCATCTACGGAAAAATTGTAAACTTCTCCGCAAAAGTGGCAGCGCACCTCGGCTCCTCCCCTTTCTTCAATAAGGCGGAGGATATCGTCTTTACCCAGGCTTACCAGTATTCCTTCCACCTTTCTTCTAGCACAGGAACATTTAAAGGTTACCGGCGCGCTGTCCAGTATTTTCAGCTCATATCCCCCGGCCACCGCCCTGGCTATTTCTTCCGGGCCGGCCCCATCTCCGATCATGCTGCTTACAGTGGGAAGACAGGCCAGGTTTTTCTCCAGCCCGGCCACCACCTCTTCATCTGCCTCCGGCAGTATCTCCAGCCAGAATCCCCCCGAGGCCCTTACCTTACCCTCCCTGTCCACCAGTACTCCCAGTGCTACCGCCGACGGCGTCTGCTCTGAGGTAACCAGGTAGTGGGTAAGATCTTCCGCTATTTCCCCGGAAATGATCTCCACGCTGCCGGTAAAAGGCTCCTTCATCCCCAGATCCCTGGTCACATTCAGCATTCCCCTGCCCACAGCCTCCCCTACGGGAAGTTTACCTTCCACCCTGCGGGGCAGGTCCACATGGGGCTCCTGAACATAGCCCCTTACCTCACCCCGGGCATTGGCCGAAACCACTATAGCCCCCAGGGGGCCATCACCTATCATTCTCAGGGTAATCATATCATTCCCTTTAAGGTTGGCACCCAGCAGGAGGGCCCCGGTCAGGGTCCTGCCCAGGGCGGCCGTGGCCACCGGCCAGGTATCGTGCCTCACCCTGGCCGTCTCGGTTACTCCGGTGGTCACTGCTGCCATCACACGGAAGTTCTGGCCGCGGTCTGTAGTTCTGATTAAAAAGTCCATAATCACCAGCCTCTGCGCATTTAATTTTTTAATTATACATTTTCATCTGAGCAGCAGGCAACAGCATACATTTTTTCGTTATCTGAATTTGGGATTTTAGAAGGATTTTGACATGTTCCGCCGAAACACTCTAAAAAGCACAGAATCAGGCAGGTGCCGCATGAGAATCAAGTTCACCCTGTTAACCATATTTTTGGTTATAGCTTTGTCCCTTACCGGATGCGCCAAAAAGGAGGCAGCTCCCGAGGCCGGGGCCTCCGGTGACAATTCTTCCACAGAAGCCTCCCCTGACGACAGCACCAATCCCTCTTCCCAAACTCCTCCGGCGCCATTACCGGCGGACGGGGCCGACCCTTCATCTGCACAGAGTCCCCGGTCGATTACCAGCCTGTCCTCCCTGCCCGAAGTGGTAGCCTCCGAAAGTATTGAAATTAAAGGTAAGACCCGCCCCGGCTACAAGGTATTTATCGAGGGGCAGGAGGTGTTCCCGAATATTAACGGGGAATTCAGCTTTAAACAAAACCTGCAGGTGGGCAAAAATGAATTAAAGGTGGTAACCCTGGGCAAGGAAAAAATAGAGGAAACAAAGATCCTCGCCATAGAGCGGCGCCCTATACCGCCAATGCTCACTGTGGTGCCCCCTGAGAGGTCTGACAGCGAGTTTGTAACCATATCCGGGCAGACAGAGAAAGGGTGCATTGTTTATGTCAACGCCACCCCCACCATGCCGGACCGGGAGGGGAAATTCTCATCCACAGTACAGCTGAAGGAGGGTTCCAATAGTATCAAAATAACCTCCACCAACAGGGACGGGGGCACCGCCGCACTGGAAAAAACGGTTGCCTTTAGCCCTCCCAACCCCAGGCTTGAGGTTATTATTCCCGACACCGCCAACAGCAAACAGGTCACTGTCAGCGGAATCACCGACGACAATACCGTCCTGGTGCTCTATGTAAACGAAGTTAAATCAACCATAAACCAGCAGAACGGAACCTTCAACAGCACCTTAACTCTGGAGGATGGCTTAAACAAGGTTACCGTCACCGCTATAAACAAGTGGGGCAAAAAAGCCACCGTAAGCGGCAGCATTTTCCTTTATTCGTCTTCATAGAAAACCTTACCGGAGGTTTGGCATTAAATGAGAAAACTGATTACTGCACTTCTAGTACTATCCCTCTTCCTTTCATTTGCGGGGTGCTCCAAAAAAACCGCGTCCACCACAAATCAGAACATAAAAACACTGGTTGACGGCTACCAAAACTCGATGGTAACCTTCTATTCCCTTAAAAGCCTGCAGGACAGCTCACTGCTGATCAACCAGGTAAGCGACAACTTAAAGAAGATTGAAGACAGTAAGAAAAAGCTGGAGCAGCTAGGCGGCATCAATGAAACAATTACTGATGTCAAGATCAAGGCCGAGCTGTCCAACTTCATCGACCTGGGCAGGGAAAGGGAAAGGCTTGTTATAAAATACCTGGACGATATGCGGCGGGACCTGGACTACAAGTACAGGAATCCCGACGCCCAGGTTGACATCGATAAATATATTGCCCAGATACCCAATAACCTGCTGGAGCTGGAATACCGGTCCAAGCAGTCAAACGACCGTCTCCAGCTGCTGCTGACCAAGAAATAGTAAAAAAGCCGCCCTCCGGGCGGTGCCGTTTAAAGGAAAGGGGACACACCTCTCTAGTGTGACTGCCTCTGGGGGTCAGAGGAATGTCCCCGATGTATAGACGGCGGGGAGACAGGATAAGCAGGCATTTCTAAAGAAGAATAAAAAATAGCCCCGCAGGGGCTATTTTTTACTCAGTTCTACGGCCAGCAGGGCGGCCAGGTCGGAATTCTGCTCCTTTATCCTGGCCAGGTACATAAACACACTGCCCGGGTAAGGTATGTTGTCGCTCAGCACCGTGAATTCCACACTGCTGCGCACCAGGGCCACAACGCAGTCGGGGGTGTGGTTGTCCCTGCACTCCTTGCACTGGCGGCAGGTTTCAGCCAGGGCGGGCACCAGGGCCTCGGGATAATAATGCTTGAAATCACCCTTGGGTATCAGGCTTGACGCCCCGGGAACATCCAGCAGTCCTTTCTGAACTGCATATCTTAAAACCCTCCGGGCAAAGCCCACCAGGCACTCCGGCTCTTTGCAGCCGGGAGATCCCTTATAATCACAGTGTGAGCAGATATTTTCCAGCGGCACTGCCATTTTTTCCAGGTCCACTCCAGCCGGCCCCGCATACCGCATACCAATCACTCCCCTCGGTTAATTTTCCAGGAATTTAACAAAATCGTCAGGCGGCGCCTGCAGAGCTTCCTTTACCAACCCGGCCGGAGGAAGAAAAGACTCCAGGCCCAGCCGCGCTATGGCCCGCCCCAGTTTCTCCCCGGGCTCCCCCAGTGCCCTGAAGCGGTCCAGCACATGGTCAATCAGTAAAAAGACACTATCCCTGCTTATTCGCCGGGCAACAACTTCTCCGTGGATAGGCTTTGAGCTGCCCCCGAAACCACCGACGGCCACATCAAATACTTCCCGGCCCGTGGCCACGATCCCCATGTCGGCGCAGTACGGGTCAGTACAGCCCCTTATACAGCCGGCCACCGCTATTTTAAAATCCTTGGGCACTTCCATACCTATGTACTTATCCTGAATTTCGATGCCCAGTTCCAGGGCCTCCCCAACCGACCTGGGGCAGAGCGCGCTGCTGCCGGCGCAGGCCTTGACGGCCCTGACCACATTGCCGTAAGGGGATACCTTAAGCCCCAGCCCCGGCAGGGATTTCACCAGCCTGCCGGCCCCATTACCGTCAAGAACAGCCACCATGGTCTGGCGGGAGGTCAGCTTGATCCTGAAAACACCGCATTCTTCGGAAAGGCGGGCCAGGCCCAAAAGCTGGTCAGGTGTCATAACCCCGCACGAAGCAACAATATCAATGGCCACCATGCCGTTTTTCTGTCTGAATATACCTTCACCCATAGCAATCCCCCTTACTTTAAATACTGTTTCAACAGCCGGGCCTACTTAAAAGTCCCGGATACAATGGCCGCGAAAGAGTCAATATCGACCTCGGGGCCTATATTGAACCGCTTAAGGCTCGTCGGCTGGTCACCGGTCCTGACATAACCCTTTTCAATGGTAAACCCCATCCGGTACCCGGCCCCGGAGGATGCCTCAAGGGCGGCAGGTCCGGCAGCGCCGTAAGGATAGGCAATGGAGAAGGGCCTATTGATGCCCACCCTGCTGCACAGCAGGTTAAACCTGGCAAAGTCACCGGCAATCTCCTGGCCGGACAGCGCCATGAGAGCCGGAGTTCCGTCTATTTCCCTGTGCAGCCCATAGGTGTGAGAACCTATTTCCACCAGCCCGGATCTGGTCATATTCAGCAGCTGCAGCCCGGTAAGGTGCTGCCTGGCATTTGGCGGCACACTGCCCATCAGAAAAACACTTGCCCTGAAATTGTATCTCAGTAAATAGGGATAGCAGTACAGGTAGCTGGACTCGTACCCGTCATCGAAGGTAATTACCACCGTCTTGGGGGGGAGCCTCCGGCCGGACTTCACATATCCCTCCAGCTCCGCCAGCGAAGCGGTGTAAAAGCCGTTGCTGTGCAGGTAATTCATCTGCCCGGTAAACTGTTCCAGCGAAATGATGGAAGAATTGGAGGAGTCACCATTACCCGGGCTGGGCAGCACTTCGTGGTAGGCTATAACCGGCACTTTTTCCGCCCCCGGCGGCCCGGCCGCCAGCGCCCGGGGAAATTCACCGCTGTAAAATAACAGGGCCGTGAATAACAGGCATAAAACGCTTAATCGAAGGCATCTTAAAAACGCAAAAAAAATATTCAACCCGTTCAATCCACCATTTCAAAATAAAATTTTGAGATCTTTAAAAAATTCGACACAGCCTTTTCCACTCCTTCACCGGGCTGCCTTTTTCCTTAAACATTGCCATTACTTTTACCTGTTGTATGTTTTTGGCTTAATTGTCTTTCCGTCACTGACCAGCACAGTCAGACCGTCCCTATCGGTGCGAAAGACCATCCCCTCCCCGGCTTCCAGCAGGTCAATAGTGTCGGGATGGGGCTGTCCGAAAGAGTTTTGGCCCACTGAAATAACGGCCAGGCCGGGGCTTACCCGCTCTATAAATTCCCGGCTGACATACCTGCTGCCGTGATGGGGAACTTTCAGAACATCATGATCAAGTGGAAACCCGCCTTCCACCAGCTGTGCCTGTCCCTCCACCTCAATGTCCCCGGTAAAAAGAAATGACCTTTCACGGTAGCGGACCGAAAGAATAACCGAATTATTATTTAGATCCGACCTGGTACCGCACACCGCGCTGGCGCCGGGTCCCAGGACATCCACCCTGACCCCGGGGTCGATTGACAGGGCATCGCCGCACACTATTTCATGTACCGGGATATTCTTTTCCTGCACTGCGGCCATCATGCCATAATAGGCCGGGTCGGGGCGCTCGCCTGACTGATCCCCGGCGCTGAGCGGGGGAATCAGCACCGTGCCTATAGCAAATCTCCCCAGCAGGTACAGGGCGCCTGCGGCATGATCCTCGTGAGGGTGAGTCAGCACCAGGGCATCGAGTTTTCTGACGCCAATTCTTCTCAGGTACGAGGTTACAACCTCCCCTGCCCCCCGGCCCTTCTCAAATTCGCCCTTCCGCCCTCCTGCATCCACCAGCATACTGCGCCCGCCGGGAAAGCGGATAAAGATGCTGTCCCCCTGCCCCACATCTATCACATGGACCTGTAATAGCCCCCTGTCCCGGATCCCGGCAGGGAAAAGGGCCAGGGCTGGAAAAACTGCCAACAGGCAGGCCAGGGCAAGCCTGACGGGTATTCCTTTCCAGCTTTTGTTCCACAGGGAGGGAAGCGCCAGAAGGGCTGTATACCACACCGCCATGGCCGCCCACGGGGGGGAGGGGACGTAAACAACCCCTCCGGGGATTTGGTGCACCGCCTTCACCAAAATAATCATCAGCTCCAGCAGGGCTGCCGTGAAATAATTGATCAACACGGCGGCCTTTATAAACACCAGGCCGGCCAGTCCCGCCGTAAGACCAAGGGGAAGTATCAGGCCCACCAGGGGGACCGCCAGGAGGTTGGCGGGAATTGAAATAAGGGAAAGCAGATTATAATGATAGGCCACCAGCGGCAGAGTTCCTAAAACAGCCCCCAGGGAAACAGAAAAGGAGCCCCTGACCCACGGCCTTTTTAGGCCGGCCTTTTCCAGCCCTCTGTCAAATAACGGGCCCAGGTGCAGTATTCCCCAGGTGGCCGCAAAGGAAAGCTGGAACCCCGGCTCAAAAAGAGCCCCGGGAGAGAATATTAGTATTACCAGGGCCGATGCCGCAAGGGTGGTAGGCCAGTCTTTGTCTTTGCCCAGCTGGTGGCCCAGAAGCTGCACCCAGGCCATAAGGGCAGCCCTCACCACCGCCGGGCCCATTCCGGTTATAAAGGTGTACACCACCAGAACCGCTGTAATAACGGGAAAGCTTGCCCTCTTAAGGCCGGCAAGCCCCATTATTCCCAGCACCACCGCAACCACAAAGCCCACATGCAGGCCGCTGACCGAAAGTATGTGGACAACCCCCGACTCGTTAAAAGCTTCGGCAGTATCGGGATCTATTCCAGCCCGGCCGCCAAAAACCATGCCGTTGATCAGAGCTGCATGCCCGGGCTCCATGGTGGCCCGGTTGATTTCCACCATCCGCTGCTTCATTCCCAGGGCCATCCCGGCCAGGGGGTTACCACCCCCGGAGCCAATTTTAGTGATATCAGCCCTCTCTTTTACTGTCACCAGCGCCCATATGCCCCGGTCATGAAGGTATTCCCCGTAGTCAAACCCTCCGGGATTGCCAGGGCTTTCAGGAAGATAAGGCCTCCCCCTGACCCTTATTACATCCCCATAGCCAAATCCGGCATCAGCGCCGGGGACATGAAGCAGTACCCTTCCTTCAGCGCCGGGCTGCTGCTGCCCGGATAAAATTTTATGCACCGCCAGGGTATAAACCGCCTTGTCACCTCTGAAATCAGGATCTCTGCATATATAGCCCTCCATGGTGACGTTTTTGTTAAGGAAGCTTTCCATCCTGCCCGGACCCCCGCCGCTGTCCCGGACAGACGCAGCCCAGCCCAGAAAGAGAAAAACCGCCACCAGAAGCGGAAAAGAATTCTTTTTGAAGACAAAAAAAACTACCGCTGCAGATGCCAGCAGAAAAATGGCGGCCAGCAGGGGCGCCCACCGGGGCAGTGTTATAAAAGGAGACAGGGCTATGCCGGCAGCATATGCTGTGGTTATAAAAAGAAGGGGTCTGGAAATCAATTTTAAAACCTCTTTTACCTGTTTACGACAGCATTCTATGCAATGCCACATATTTCCTTCTTATCCTATAAATAACTTTCAAACCTGCTCTGCTAAAAAAGCTTAAGGGTAGTACCTCTGGTCGGGAGACGGGAGACGGGAGACGGGAGACGGGAGACGGGAGACGGGAGACGGGAGACGGGAGACGGGAGACGGGAGACGGGAGACGGGAGACGGGAGA
>JAMCVT010000075.1:0-2753 GCA_023475565.1 Actinomycetota bacterium | reverse complement strand
TTCAAATGGGGATTCTTTACCTCACCTGGAGTAAAAAAAACTCCAGGCCATGTCCGGAAAAATTATCCTTTAAGGCCGGGGAGCTGCATACCTACGTGGAGTGCATTTAATTTTAATATAAATTTCTCTGGTCTGTGGCTAAAAAAGGCCTAATGTCAACTGCTCCTGCATTTGAGGTTAAAAAATTCTGAAGATGTTATTTATCTTGTTGAGATAAGAGGTGGTCTCCCTGTACGGTGGCACCCCCCCATGCCGATCCACCGCCCCGGGGCCGGCATTATATGCGGCCAGGGCCAGCTTGGCATCCCCGCCATACCTGTCCATTAGAGACCTGAGGTAGCGGGCGCCGCCCTCCACATTTTCAGTGGCATCAAAGGGGTTTTCGACTCCCAGCGAAGCGGCCGTTCCCGGCATCAACTGCATAAGCCCCATGGCGCCTGCCTTCGACACGGCAAAGGGGTTGAAGTCCGACTCCACCTTGGCTACCGCCTTAAGAAGGCCCGGGTCAATTCCAAATTTTTTAGCTGTACTTTCCAGAATATGATCAAGTCCGGTGTTGGAAGAAACACTGACCGGCCCGGCAGCGGGGTTGGGGTAATGTCGCTGCCCTGCCGTTTTTAAAGGCTCAAGCATCCCGGCGCCGGGGCTGGAAATTCTCCGGCCGGTCTGCCCCGCCCTTGAACTGGCGTTGTTTGAATCCATAAGCGCGGCAAGTATCAAGGCAAAGTTGGAGGTGGAGGTGCCCATCCCGCTCTCTTCACTTCTCCGGCTTTCAAAATTGTTGGTATACATCTGCATCTGCACCAGACGCACTATCATATCCAGATCCATTCCAAACCATCCCTGTGTTCTAGTTAACTGTAATCCTGCCCTTTATCTGATCATATTTTTTTTCGCCAATTCCAGGCACATTTTTTATTTCTTCCTCCGAGGTAAAAAACCCTTTGTTTTCCCTGTAATTTATGACCCTTTCAGCCAGGGCCGGACCCAGACCAGGCAGTGACTCCAGCTCCCGCACCCCGGCCCGGTTTATATTAACCCTGGCCGGCCCGGCGGAGGTGACCGTTTTCCCACCGGAAGACACCCTCCCCTCCCGGCCTGCTTCAGCCTTTGCGGGGACTTCTATTTTTTCTCCGTCTTTTAACGGCCTGGCCAGATTTATGCCCTGTACATCAGCAGCAGCCAGGGGCACGGCCTTTTCCACCGCATCCATCACCCTGGCCTGCCCGGTAAACTTATATACCCCGGGGCTCTGCACCGCTCCCGAAACATGCACGCTTATTTCACGTGAGCTTCCCTCTGCCACCACCGGATTCGCATCCACTGCACTGTCTTTGGGGCCGCTCTGCCGGAGGGCCACCCTGTGTCCGGCGGTAAACAATAATACAGCGGCTATAATAATGATGGCCACCTGCTGCTTCCTGTCAATAAACATTAATAACCAGCCCACCCATATTGCATTATTAATTACTTATTCTGCCATTCTGTCGATATTCCTTTTTTTAGGACAAAAATTACCTGTATTCCATCATTCACTAATCATTAATCTTTATCCGGCCATCCTTTTCCAGTATGGCCAGAAGAACTTTTCCTTTTTTCCGGCCGGAATCCTGCAGCCTTTGTTCCAGCCAAACCCTGTCAAGGCCCAGTTTTTCAAGCTGATCCTTTATAATTTCCCCATCCATTACCAGTACCGTGGGGAGACCCTCAGGTTGGACTGAAAGACCAAGATCCCCCGGCGACAGCGGCCTTTTACCAGGCTTGGGAATTACACTCAGCTTTCCGGAAGTTTCAATAACGGCCACCTCCACGTCATCCGGCCTGGGATAGCCCTTTTCCCTGAGCTGCGCCATCAGGTCGTCAAGATTGTACCGGGCCTTTCTCATCTCACTTTTTAGTATCCGGCCGCCCTCGATGACCACCTGCGGTTTGCCGTCCAGCAAGTACCTGAGTTTCCGGCTGTGCAGGGCCGCAAAGCTTAAGCCCACCTCCAGCAGGGCAAGTATGGTAAGGGGAATAATAGCATGCCAGATGGGAAATAATTCCGACTGCATGGGCATGGCCGCTATCTCCGCCACAATTATGGCCACCACCAGGTCAAAGGGGGAAAGCTGCCCTATCTGCCTTTTACCCATAAGCCTGACCACCAGGAGCACCACAAAGTAAACAAATACTGTCCGGAACATAATTTTTGACAAATCAATTACCATATCCCCGCCCAACAATAAATGACCCTCCATTCTCTTTCTTATTCTTCGCCTTTGGCAGGTTCAATAAAGGAGTTATTTTTTCCCACCGCCAAAACACACACCCCGGGGACGAAATACATAAAGTCACCCGGGGCGTTAATAAGAAAACCGCCTATTTATAATCAATTCTTTTAATTAACTTAATAAAACCTTAACTAAGAACAATTAAAATATAATTAGAATAAAATGTTGGAGGATTGTATATGAGCATAAGCACGAAGAACTGTCTGCGCCCCGACCCGGCTGCAGACAGCAGAGCCCCCCTTTCAACCCGCTTTGCAAACCCCATTGTAAAAGTAAGCATAAGGAGCGGGGTCATCTGCAACCGTATAGAAAAATTCTGGATCGATCAGACTATCCAAACTACTAAAGAGTGTGCCTCCTGACCGGGCTGCAAACCCATGTCCTACCTCTTGAAGGTATTTTTGGCCAGTGCTTCCTGGCACTGGCGGACTGCTCCCGAGGCCCCTTTTGAAGGCGCATAGACAAAGGGCTTCCTGTTTT
>JAMCVT010000049.1 GCA_023475565.1 Actinomycetota bacterium | reverse complement strand
ATTTCATGTATACACCCCGCTGGTGAGAATATTATCTTCGGTTTTATCCCTCGATAATTCTATTATACGGGGTTTTACATTGAATTTCATGGTTTTTCAAGTCTCTACAATCACGGATTCAGGTTTAAAGTATCGGATACGTTATAATGCTTTGGATGAGGAGGCCGCCATTGCCGCATCCTGGCAGCCCGGATACGGTTTAATCTTTTTATTCTTGTTCATATAAATGAGGGGCGGCAACCAGGCCTCATGCAGCCTGTCCCGGGATCCTTCCAGGTATTTCTCTAAGCCCGGGTAAAGTTTTTTGGTCTGGTGATACTTTAGGTAGGATTAAAATCAGAATTATATTCAGATATTCATAGAAATATCTAATAATATTAAAAAGAGGTGGATGGGTAGAGGCTTATGGAGAGAAAACCAGGAGTGGCGGTTCTTTTTGCCGCACTGACCATTTTTTTCAGCTATCTTATGGTGTCCCTTTATCTCGTTCTGGGAGGAAAGTGGGGCACGCCGGGATCGGTTGCGGTGGGGGTGGCTTATATGTTTATACCGGCTGCTATTGCCGTTGTTATGCAAAGGGTTGTATACAGGCAGCCGGTAAAAGGGCCGCTGGGAATATCCTTTAAGCTGAACCGCTGGTTTTTGGCGGGGTGGCTGCTCCCTCCCGCTATGGCCCTTGCCACTATGGGAGTCAGCCTGCTTTTGCCCGGAGTTTCTTATTCACCGGAAATGGCCGGGATGTTTGAGAAGTATAAAGATATTCTGACTCCGGAACAGCTTCAGCAGATGCAGTCCCAGGCCGTCAGCCTTCCGGTTCACCCCATCTGGATAGCCCTGCTGCAGGGCCTTCTGGCTGGCATTACAGTCAATGCGGTGGCCGGTTTCGGTGAGGAGTTGGGCTGGCGGGGGTTTCTTCTGAAAGAACTGGAGTACCTGGGTTTTTGGAAATCATCGGCAGTCATAGGTCTTTTCTGGGGCGTATGGCACGCCCCGCTTATCCTGCAGGGGCACAACTACCCCCAGCATCCCGTGGCGGGGGTGTTTATGATGACTGTTTATACACTGCTGCTCACACCTATATTTATTTATATAAGGGTAAAAGCAAAATCAGTTATCGCCGCTGCCATAGCCCACGGCACGCTAAATGGCACAATGGGGCTGGCGGTGATGGTAATAACAGGGGGGAACGACCTCACTGTGGGGGGTACAGGGCTGGCCGGATTTATTGTTCTGGCTGCCGTTGACCTGTGCATACTCATTTTTGACCGTGACCTGTTAAAAGGACCTCTAAGATTAACTGCTTCACCCTGACGGCAGATTTACAAAGGGCCGGTATTACACAATAAATCTTCTCTCCTGTACTAATGCCCAGGATAGCCTTTGGGCAGCATCGAAAAAAGAAAGGAGGAAAAAGGGGCTGCCTCCTAGAAAAGCTTTTAATTACTGGGTAAAAGATAAGAATAAATTGGGGGCAGACATCAGAGATCTGACAGGAGGATAGATTTATTCGGATGGATATTGTTGTTTTGATAAAACAGGTGCCCAGCACTGCCAATACCCGGATGGACCCGGAAACAGGGGTGATGATCCGGGACGCTTCTGAAACCGTGTTAAACCCCCTGGACGAGCACGCCATAACCGAGGCTGCCAGAATAAAAGGCAGGTTCCCGGGCAGTACGGTTACGGCCATTACCATGGGGCCCCCCGCCGCCCGGAGGGTTCTTCTGGAGGCCTGCGCCCGGGGGGCTGACCGGGGGATACTGCTGTCCCACAAGGCCTTTGGAGGATCGGACACCCTGGCCACCTCCCGGGTGCTGGCGGCTACCATACGTAAAACCGGAGGTTTTGACCTTATACTGGCCGGGGAAAAGGCCACTGACGGAGAAACAGGGCAAACAGGGCCGATGACGGCTGCTTTCCTTAACCTGCCGGTGGTGACCTTTGTTAACAGGCTGGACGTGGAGGGTGACTCAATAGTGGCCCGGCGTATTGTGGAGGAAGGGGAAGAGGAGGTTTTGGTAAGGCTTCCGGCCCTGGTTACGGTGGTCAGGGACATTAACAACCCTCCCCTGCCTACTGTCCGTCAGTATGTTATTGCCAAAAAAATTATTTTTCCCGTCTGGGGCCCCCAGGATATAGGGATGGAGGAAGCCGACGCCGGCCTGAAGGGATCGGCCACCCGGGTGGCCAAAATATTCAGCCCCAGGCTGTCCAGGAATACAACCTATATGGAGGCCGGAAACGAAGCAAAAATGGCTGCAGCGGCCACTGCCATACTGGAAGTGCTTAAGGGTAGGGATTTGATGAAAAAGGGTGAAGGCCATGGAAATTAAAGGTAATATAATGGTTTTAGCCGAAGTGCGCAGCGGTAATGTACACAGTGTTACTTATGAAATGATTGCCTGGGGCAGGCGGCTGGCGGAAAAAACAGATGTATTGGTGGACTGCCTGGTGCTGGGAACCGGCGAAGGTGATTTTGAAGAGCTGATCAGGGGGGGAGCGGACCGGGTGCTGGTGGTAAGCCCCGGTATGCCGGACAGCAGGCTCGCCACCCCGGCGGCCAGCCTGCTGGTAAGCGCTATTCGCGGGGAAAGGCCGGATATAGTGATTGCCCCGGCCACAACTTACGGGAGGACCATTATGCCCATTGCGGCAGCCAGGCTCGGCACCGGGCTCACCGCCGACTGCACCGACCTGGACATAGACCCCAAAGACAGCCTCCTTATGCAGACCCGCCCGGCCATCGGGGGCAATATAATGGCTACCATCAAAACACCCCGGACCAGGCCCCAGATGGCCACCGTAAGGCCCCGCTCCATAAAGCCCCTGCCTGCCGATACCGGCAGAAGGGGGGAAGTGGTCAGGAAAGATTACAGCCTTGAAGGTGAGTGGCAGGAAAGGTTTATTTCATTCATTCGCAGCGAGGAAGGCGATGCCAATCTGGAAAGCGCGGAAATTGTGCTGACCGGGGGAAAGGGAATAAAAAGCAGGGATAACTTCAAACAGCTGGCTGAACTGGCCGGGTTGATGGGCGCCGGGCTGGGGGCCACCCGGGATGCGGTGGAGGCCGGGTGGGCGCCATTTTCCTGCCAGGTGGGACTTACCGGTAAAACCGTGGCCCCCAAGGTATATATAGCGGCCGGGGTGTCCGGAAAAATACAGCACCTGGCCGGAATGATCACCTCCGATTATATAGTGGCCATAAATGAAGATCCAAAAGCGCAGATTTTTAAGGTGGCCGACCTGGGCATAATCGGCGATGCCCCCATGGCGGTTCAGGAATTGACCCGGGCCTTTAAAAGTCACTCTGAAAAAGGGGAAGGTGCTTAATATGGCGGGGGAAAGGCTGGAGCTGGCAGCAAGGCGGCTTGCTGCGCTGATAGGCCCTCAAAATGTGCTGAAAACCGGTGAAACCGTGGTTGTAAAACCATCATCCGCCGGTGAAATTGCCGGGATTATGGATATAGCCCATAAAGAGGAAATACCTGTGGAAACCCCCAAATACCTGATTGGGCCGGCTAAATGCCCTGTCACCGGTCCCAGGATAGTGCTGTCTCTGGAAAAGATGAACAGTATAACAGTGGACCGGATCAGGCACAGTATACTGGCCGGCCCGGCGGCCGGGACTGCGCTGGTTATTAAAACAGCTCTGGAATACGGGTTTGTATTCCCCGGCAATGACTGCCTGCACCAGGGGGAAACCATCGGGGAGAACGTAGTGGAGTGTTTTGAAGATGGGGAGCCTCACTTCAAATGCCGAACGGCCTGCCTTTGCGGCCTGGACCTGGTTCTTGCCGGTGGTAGGCTCGTTACGGTAGGCGAAAGCGGTATTAAAGACATGGACAACTACCACCTTTCCTTTATTTTGTCCGGATACCGTGAGAGCGCAGCCGTTATTGCAGGCGTGCACCTGAAAATGACTCCTGCGCAAAAGGGCGGCTGCCTGGTGGCTGCCGGTGTGGACCTGGCTAAAGCAGCTGAAGCTCTGTCCCTGCTCCTGGAGGAATTGCCCGGCGGACTGCAGGAGGTTGTGCTGCTCAACAGCGCCCTTTGTGATAATACTCCCGCGGGCTTTAAGTTCAGGCACCTGGGGGAGGCCTGCCTGGTATTTAAGACTGAGGGGGACCATACTTCACTGGACTTTATTATGAAGATGATTGGCAGCCACTGCGGGCAGGGAGATCAGGGCGAGGCCTATATTGCGGGAGACAGCTACCAGAGGGCGGTGCTTTCCGGAGCCCTGGATTCCCTTAGGGCATTCCTTGAAGACTCCCCGGACTATATCCGTGAGATCATCCCCGGGCCAAAGGATATCTGCCGGCAGGAACGGCTAAAACGCCTGGCCTCCATAACGTGGACGAAGGGCGGGAGCTGGTCGGTAATCTTTTATAACGGGCAGTATTAAAACAGTTAATTAATCAAATTCACCCGCAGCCGGATAACTCTACCCGGGCGGGTGATTTTTACTGTCAGACCCCGGCAGTGGAATACATACCGCTATAATCTTCAGCCCGCCTGCCATTTAGAATAACAGGCCTCCTCTTGGTGGGGGGGCTGCCCCGGCTAAAATACACCCTACGATATTTTTATTTATTCTAAAAAATATGTTTACAATATAACAAAAACTGCTAAAATAATCGGTATGTATATATCAATTTTATAATATTGGGGGATAACGGTTTGATCGGGCAACTGGGCCGTAGGATATTGGGAAACCGTTTGGCCACAAGCCAGTTGAGTGAGGAGAGATTCAGCGTCTTCTGGGGGCTGCCCATACTAGCCAGCGACGCCATCTCTTCTGTTGCCTACGCCGTAGATGAAATACTGTGGGCCCTGGTTCCGGCCATAGGGCTTATGTCGTACTCCTGGATTCCGGAAATTGCCGGTGTCATAGTATTTCTGCTGCTTGTGCTGACGGTGTCCTATCGCCAGATAGTCGATGCGTATCCCGGTGGGGGCGGCGCCTATATAGTGGCCAAAGAAAACCTTAAAACCACTTACGGGCTTATTGTAGGGGCCTCCCTGTCGGTGGACTATGTGCTGACCGTGGCGGTTAGTATAAGCGCCGGCACTGCGGCCATTACCTCGGCCATCCCCTCTCTTTTTGACCACCGTGTAGCCATAGCCATTTCAATAATACTTTTAATGATTGTGGGCAATCTCCGGGGGATCAGGGAATCTTCCAGGTGGTTCAGCTTTCCTACCTATGCATTTATGATAACTATTGCCACCCTTATTATTGCAGGGATTATTAAGGGGGGCGGAGGAGAGCCGGCTGGGATCATCTCCCCGCCAGTGCCTGAGGTAACCTTCGGCACACAGGCGGTGACCATCTTCCTCCTCCTGAAGGCCTTTTCGTCCGGCTGCGCTGCCGTTACAGGGGTTGAGGCGATAGCCGACGCCGTGCCTAATTTTAAAGAGCCTGCCCGGAAGAATGCAAAGATGGCCTATGCTATACTGGCGGGAGCTGTGTTGCTTACTTTCGGCGGCGTTGCCTATCTCAGCACCATATACCACCCGATGCCAAGTTCCCAGCAGACCGTTATCAGCCAGATAGCCATTGCTGTATTCGGCAAGGGAATAATTTTTTATGTCATACAGGCCACCACGGCGGTTCTGCTGGCTATGGCAGCCAACACAGCCTTTGCCGGCTTTCCAACACTTCTTTCTATAATTGCCCGCGATGGGTACGCGCCGAGGCAGTTCGCCATACGCGGCCACAGGCTTAATTACAGCAACGGAATTGTAGCGCTGGGCCTCATGGCAGTTTTACTGGTTACCATATTCGGCGGCGATACCCACCTGCTGATTCCCCTGTATGCGGTGGGGGTATTCACCTCCTTTACTCTGGCTCAGTTCGGCATGCTGATCCGGTGGTTCAGGCTGAGGCCCGCCGGCTGGCGCTATAAAGCCCTGATAAACGGCATAGGGGCCGTTATTACACTGGTTACGGTTATAATAATAGGCGTTGAAAAATTTACCTCCGGAGCATGGATCGTGCTGCTCCTTATACCGCTTATAGTGGCCCTGATGATGAAGGTCAAGGGGCATTATAACTCGGTTGCCAAGCAGCTTGACGTGCCCAACGACTCCCTGGTCACCCTTTCTATGAAAGCCAGGTATGATCATCACTTTATTGTGCCTATTGCCAGCCTTAACGGGCTGGTGGTGCTGGCCCTCAGATATGCCAGAAGCCTTACCCCCAATGTGGTGGCCTTTCACGTTGAGCCATTCGACGGTGAGGCCGATAAGCTGAAGAAAAAGTGGGAGCTGCTGGATACCGATATTCCGCTGGTAGTAAAACAATCTCCCTACCGTGAGGTTGTAAACCCCCTGGTAGAGTATATCGATTCAGAGGAGCACGCCTCCAGGCCCGGGGATATGATTACCGTCCTGCTGCCCCAGTTCATTGTTTCCAAGGGCTGGGAGATGGCACTGCACAACAATACCAGCTTATTTATAGCCAATGCCCTTTTCGACAAGAGGCACGTGGTTGTTTCGGTGCTGCCCTTCTACCTCGAGGACCTGCCCGGCCGCAATAACCGGAAGAAAAATTACCCGGCTCAGCCGGAGCAAAATAATGATAAATAATTAAATACACAATGAAAAACCCCTGGCTTAGGCTTAGGCCGGGGGTTTTTTAAAGGCAATTTGCATTTTGACACCGTGAAAACATGGGCAGGAAATAACACTCCTGCCGGCGGGCCGGCGGGTTTTTTACGGATATGCTACGCCAGCACCTGCTTCCAGCCTCTCAGCACATCCTGCTCAGATTTTCCGGCATCCGGGATAAACAGCCGGCCGGACCCTTCTCTCATGAAGTCCCCTATTAGCTGCTGGGCCCCGGAGCCTACCATGAAGCCGGCCAGCCTTTCCGCCCCTTCGGCGTTGACGCCGGAGATTTTCCCGGGGTTGACCCTGATGACATGGTACATGTTCAGAAGCAGGTCGTCCCCCTCCGCCATTATTTCGAGATTGTGCTTCTGCGACAGGAAAGTGGCTCTGTCGGTCAGTGTGTAGCCCTTTTTCCCGTCTGCCGCGGCCAGGGTTTCGGCCATGCCGCTCTTGGTCTCACTGTATTTTGCTGCGCTGGGATCAAGGCCGGCCTTCTTCCAGATCGTTTTCTCCCTCTTGTCGGTGCCGGAGGCGTCCCCCCTGGAAACAAAGGGGCTCCCGGCTTCTGCTATTTTTCTGAAGGCCTCTGTGATCGACTGCAGGCCCCTTATTCCGGCCGGGTCGTTTGGAGGTCCGGCCAGCACAAAGTCATTGTGCATAACCAGCCTCCTGTCCGTTCCAATACCCTCGTCCAGCAGTTTTCTTTCACTTTCGGGCTCGTGGACCAGAAGGACGTCGGCGTTTCCCTTTCTGGCCAGATCCATGGCCATGCCGCTGCCCACCGCCTGGACCCTGACCCGGTACCCGCTTTCCGATTCAAATCTGGGCAGAAGCCGGTCCAGCAGGCCGCTGTCCTGGGCGCTGGTGGTTGTCGCCAGCCTTATTTCCTTCAACCTAAAACCTCCTTCAACAAAAAATTACAGTTATAGTGTTGCACTTGTGCCTCCCAACAATACATACCGGTAATTACGTCGATTTCCGGGTATTTATATTTGCTGCTTAACAGAAAAAAGGACAGTTATTTACAAAAAGTATTTGCCTGTCAACCCTCTTATAAACAGAGGATGCCCCGTATATCTGTTATAGAGTGCAGGGGTATGAGCCCCGGAATTGGAGGTGGTCGGGTGACCAAGTTTAAAGTCATTGCCACGGCGGCTGTCTGTGCGGCCATGGTGATGAGTTCCGCCGCAATGGCGTCGGCCATGCAGAATGGCCAGGGGAAAGGCCCCAAGGCAAAAGAGGAAATCAAATTAATGCAGCAGTGGGAGGTCCGGGCTCAGAGCAATGTCAAACTTAAGGGCGGGCCTAAAAAGGATCAAAAGCTTTCCACCGGTTCCTTCAAGGCTCCCGTATACAAGGAAGGGCGTATATTGATACCGATAAACGCCATAACCATGGGCCTGGGGGCCACAGTTACCTTTAATGAGGACACCGTCAGGATTGCAAAGGATGGCAAGTATATTGAGGTCAACCTTAAAGACAACACCATACTGGTGAACGGTACCACTTTAGATGTGTCCAGCATTAAAAAAGGCAGGGGGAGAATTGTTCTGTCACCCGGCCTGGTAGGCAAGCTGCTGGGGGCGGCCCAGAGCAATACAATGCCTTCGGTGATAGCTGAAGACATTTCCATGTCTGTTGGCGAGGAGAAAAATTTTACGGTGAGCGCCACCAACCCGGAGAGCGGCAAAGACTACAACAGTGTGCTGTTTAGATTTTCAATACCCAATACCAGCTTAAGCGACATAGATTCCTTCCAGTACAAGGACGGCAGCACCTGGAGGGATGTGCCGCTGAGCCAGGACTCCGGCAGTGTCACCGGCTATTTCGGCCCCTCATCGGGATTCGCCATGCCGGCAGATTACAGCGCCACCACCGACTTCAGGCTGAAGATGGATAAGGCGGGCACCTACAGCGTGAACATAAGGCTGGTGGATCTGGACAGCCATGAGCAGGTGCTGGCCAGGGACGGCATGAAGGTATACGTGGATTCAGCGCTGGTTTCCTTCCCGGCGGAAGATCTTGAACTCACAGCCGGGGTGGAGAAAGAGTTTACCGTCAGCGCCTCCAACTCGCCGGGTAATACCGGGTATGATAGTGTAAGATACAAATTTATTGTGGAAGGCGCTGGCCTGAATGATGTTTCGGTACTGCGCTACAAGGACGGCGACACCTGGAGGAACATCTCCCTGGCCCGGAGCGGAAGTAATGTGGTGGGCTACTTCGGCCCCTCAGCAGGGTTCTCCTTCCCGGAGGACTACAGCGACACCACCGCCCTCAGGCTGAAAATGGCTGAGACCGGAACCTATAATGTGGAAATAAGGCTGGTGGACCTGGACAATAATGAGCAGACCATAGCCAGGGACACCATGACGGTTACAGTAGACAGCGATTACTCTGACGCCAGCATTACAGCCGGGAATCTGACACTTGACGCCGGAGTGGAGAAGGAGTTTACCGTCAGCGCAGCCAACCCGGAAAACGCCAGGGAATATGACAGTGTGCTTTTCAAATTCAGAGTGGAAGATGCTAAGCTGAGCTATATCCCTGCTTTCAGGTACAGGGACGGCCAGGTGTGGAGAAACATGCCGCTGAGCCAGGACGGGAGCGATGTGGTGGGCTACTACGGGCCTTCATCGGGATTCTCCCTTCCGGAAGATTACAGCGCCACCACCACCTTCAGCCTCAACGTGGCCAGGGTGGGGACCTACAATGTGGAAATCACGCTGGTGGACCTGGACGACAATGAAAAGGTTATAGCCCGGGACACCATGACCGTGAGAGTAGATTAAAAACAGTTTGATATAGAGTAAACAAGAGCCGTGCGGGAAATAACCTGCACGGCTTTTTTTTTGCCGAATCACTTTTGCTTTGAATTTTTTTAGAAAATACATTATAAGCATAACTAACTACTTTCCGCCAATCATGATATCAGCTGCAGTGGATGAATATATATTATAAGGAATGTTGAGACATCATATATTAATGTGGACAAAGATAGAGATGCAGATTTCCAATGAAGGGGCGATATAGTGATAAAAAACATATATCATTCATTTTTCAAGGGATTTAAGGGTGCCGATTTTGAGGTCAGCTACTGGGACGGGGAAAAAGTAGCTTACGGCAGGGGCGCCCCCAGGGTAAAAATTGCCCTTAAAAAGCCTCTTCCCGTGAACTTCAATCCGGAAAATGCCGTTTTGGCCTTTGGTGAGGCATATATGGACGGCCTGGTGGATTTTGAGGGAAGCATGGAGGAAATTATCCGGATTATCCAAAGAAACACAGAAGGTACAGTCTCCGGTGGGAGAACCGGCAAAATTGCCTCGGTTATCAGCAGCATTGGAAACTTAAAGGCCCGGCAGAAGCAAAACATACAGCACCACTACGACCTGGGGAACGAATTTTTTTCTCTATGGCTGGATGAGACCATGAGCTATTCCTGCGCCTATTTTAATAGCCCTGGCGACTCTCTTTACCAGGCCCAGCTGCAAAAAATTGATTACACGCTGAAAAAGCTGCAGCTAAAGCCGGGGGAGAAACTTCTGGATATTGGCTGCGGCTGGGGCTGGCTGGTGATCACGGCGGCCAGGGAGTTCGGGGTGAAGGCCCTGGGAATTACCCTCAGCGAGGAGCAGTACCGGGCCGCCAGGGAAAAGGTGGAGAGTGAGGGGCTTTCCGGGGCGGTGGATATACAGATGAAGAATTATCTCGATCTTGCCGCTGAGGGGCAAAGCTTTGATAAAATAGTCAGCGTGGGCATGTTTGAGCACGTGGGGAAGGAAAACCTGGCCAAGTATATGGAGGCAGTGGATAAACTGCTCTGCCCCGGGGGGCTGTTCCTGCTTCATTCCATTATGGGGACTGACGAGCACCCGGTGAATTCCTGGATGGAAAAGTACATCTTTCCCGGGGGCTATATCCCCTCCCTGAGGGAAACCACCTGGCTTGTGCCTGAGTACAACTTTCATCTTCTGCATGCGGAAAGCCTGCGGCTGCATTATGCCCTGACCCTGGACCGGTGGTACAGCAATTTTCAGAAAAACATATCCGCTGTCAGGGAAAAATTCGGGGACCGGTTTGTGCGCATGTGGAGCCTTTACCTGATTGGCTGCGCGGCCTCCTTCAGGGCTTCCGGGCTTAATATCTACCAGCTTCTTTTTTCCAGGGGGCTGAACAATAATCTGCCTATGACCATGGACTATCTGTATAAATAAAAATTGGTATATACTATAAAACCATCAGCCGGTCTCTTCCGTGCCCTCTTCCTTTTTCCCGGCCCTGCCCGCCAGGTAGGCTGCCAGGGCGGTAGCGGCAATAAGTCCGGTAATGTACGGAATGGTGACAAATTCCCCGGGAACCGAATAGTACAGTCCGATGTAGCCGAAGGTTATAAATATGAGGGCGGATAACCATTTGACGGCCTTCTCGGGAATTCTCCCGCCCGCCACAACGCCTATATATATGCCTAAGGCGTCGGCTATCATCATTCCGGTGGTGGTTCCCGCCAGGGTTGCTAACGGTGAGCTGTACTTGGCGGCCAGGGCAACGGTGGCCAGCTGGGTCTTGTCCCCCATTTCCGCCAGGAAAAATGCTATGGCCACGGTTATAACCGGCCCCCAGGCGGTTTTCCTGTTTTCTTCCCCATCCAGGCTGTCACCGCGGATTGTCCACAGGCCGAACAGAATAAATGATCCTGAGGCAATCATTTGGATCAGTTCCAGGTTGAGGCTTGTCCCCAGGTAGCCTCCCGCTGCCACCGCCAGGGCGTGGTTAAGCACGGTGGCGGCAAATACCCCCAGCAGCACAGACCGCGCCGGAAAGCGGGTGGCCATGGCCATGGCCAGCAGCTGCGTCTTGTCGCCCATTTCAGCCAGCACCACCATCACCACAGAACCTAAAAAAACAAGCATTAAAAATCCTCCTGTGTTTAATAAAAATAAACGAGACTTCAACATAACCATATTAATGGCTATGTTAAAAGTCTCGCTAATTGGTGAAACTACCAACGGTGAAGCCAGGCCGTAGGCCAGTATGTTGACTTCACCTGCATTGTAATGCCAGCTACTCCCTTTTAACAGGTTCTTCTCAGTTAGTATCCTTCATAATTGTATTTTATAGTTTATAATTATGTCAATAGTTTTTTAAGATTATGATCCGGCAGGAATATCCGGTTCGCCAAAAGATTTGATACAAAAAAACGGGGGACTGCCTGGCACTGTGCAGTGCATTGTCGGCCGGCGGTACCAGCACATTGTTTTCTTTTTATTCCCTGGGAAGGACTACTATCTGGACCACGGTATTTTTGCCGCCGTCTTTTTCCTCTGAAGAGACGCTGACAGTAAAGTTCCGGTCTCCTTTTATACCGGATATAAAATAATCGTTGTTAACTTCGGTCTTTTGGGTCTCCGTAGCATCTTTCAGGGCCTCCTGGTAAAACTTGTAGACCTCCTTGGGGTCTTTTTTAGAAGTTACGGTTACCCAGAATGACAGTTTTTTGTTAGCGTCCTCGTTTTTGGTGGCCAGTGCAATTTTGCCGTCATCTATTATAGGTACTATTTCTTTCGGATAGCCTTCCGGAAGTGATACTCCCCCTGCATCGTTTACGGTGATTTGGGATTTGTTGCCGTCGTTAGTGGTTACCTCAACCTTGTTATCCTTGACCTTCACTGTGCCTTCATCTGTCTTTACAGTCTTTGCCCCGCCGCAGCCTGCCGCCAGGGCCAGAACTGTGCTGAGGACTACCGCCAGTATAAGTTTTTTCAATTTAAGTTCCCTCCTTAATTATTTACAGAACAATGTATACAGCCTTTAAATCACAAGCGATAAAAACACATAGATGAATAAATATGTATACTACTAATTTATCACATTTTCCTCTCCCGGCAATTTGTTAATATTGTTGTTTTATTTGTTTAAATTGTTGTTTTTGGCAAAAAAAAACAGGGTCCTGTGAGGACCCCGATCTGTGCGGTGAAAAGGTATTCCCGCTTTAGTTGCTCAGGCTGTGTATGGGAGCGGGAATGCGTCCGCCTCTTTTAATAAACTCCCCGCTGCCGTAGCCGCTGACTTTCATCACCGGCCCCGATCCCAGAAGCCCGCCGAATTCCACAATGTCTCCCACTTCTTTGCCGGGGGAGGGAATTATCCTTACCGCCGTTGTCTTGTTATTGATTACCCCTATGGCTATCTCATCGGCAATGATGGCGGAAATGGTGTCGGAGCTCGTGCCGCCCGGGACCGCGATCATGTCCAGCCCCACCGAGCACACACAGGTCATGGCCTCCAGCTTTTCCAGGGACAGGGCCCCGCACCTTACCGCGTCTATCATCCCGGCGTCCTCGCTTACCGGGATAAAGGCGCCGCTCAGTCCTCCCACATAAGATGAGGCCATGGTCCCCCCTTTTTTTACAGCGTCATTAAGGAGGGCCAGGGCTGCGGTAGTCCCGTGGGCGCCGCATTTTTCCACACCCATTTCCTCCAGTATGTGGGCCACGCTGTCTCCCACCGAGGGGGTGGGGGCCAGGGAGAGATCCACTATGCCGAAGGATACCCCCAGTCTCTTTGATGCCTCCTGGGCTACCAGCTGGCCCATCCGGGTTATTTTAAAGGCTTTCTTTTTTATTGTTTCGGCTACCACGCCGAAATCAGCCCCCTTTACTTCCTCCAGGGCCGACTTTATTGCTCCGGGCCCGCTTACCCCAACGTTGATCACGCACTCGGGCTCGCCTATGCCGTGAAATGCCCCGGCCATAAAGGGGTTGTCCTCGGGAACATTGGCGAAGACCACCAGCTTGGCGCAGGCCAGCCCTCCCTGGCCGGCGGTGAGCCTGGCGGCCTCCTTTATAATCAGACCCATTTCCCTTACGGCGTCCATATTAATTCCGGCCTTGGTGGTGGCCACATTTACCGAGGAGCATACCTTTTTGGTGCTGGACAGGGCCTCGGGAATGGAATGTATAAGCCTGCGGTCACCGGTGGTGTAGCCCTTGTGCACCAGGGCGGAAAAGCCGCCTATAAAATTGACTCCCACCTCGTCGGCCGCCTTTTCCATGGCTCTGGCGAACATAACGTAATTTTCTTCACCGGAGCTTCCGGCCACCAGGGCTATCGGTGTTACCGATATTCTCTTATTGATTATGGGGATGCCATACTCACGTTCTATATTCTCCCCCACCCTGACGAGATCCGAGGCCAGCCCGGTAATTTTATCATATATCTTCCGGCAGGCTTCCCCGGCATCCGGGTCACAGCAGTCCAGCAGGGAGATCCCCATGGTAATGGTCCTTATATCAAGTTTTTCTTCCTGGATCATTTTGATGGTTTCTATTACCTCAAAAGGGCTTATCATTTTTTATCCCCCTATATCCGGTGCATCGAGCTGAAAATGTCTTCATGCTGTATCCTTACCGAAAGCTCCAGCTCCCGGCCCTTGGCGTCAAGACTATCCGACAGGCCGGCGAAGCTGACTGAGGACCGGGAAATGTCCACCAGCATGATCATGGTGAATACATCCTGCATGATTGTCTGGGACAGGTCAAGGATGTTAACGTTGCAGCCGGCCAGGATGGTGCTGACCCCGGCAATTATACCCACCCGGTCCTTGCCTATTACTGTTATGACCGCTCTCATGAAAAACCTCCTTACGCATACTACTGGTATTATATATTTGGTACGGGCTTGACGGCAACTTCCTGTAGTACGGAGGTCAAATTTATTTGCCGCAGTCCACAATATGAAAATCAGTAATGTGATTAAACTCACACCGGACCAATGGCCTTCGTCATACTGCCGGAGGGGCCGGGGGTGATAATCTTTTATCAGAAACGGAAGCCGGTGCGGGGGGCACATAAAAAAGGCAGCCGCCTGCCTGCGCTCATTCAAGGCAAACTCCAGGAATCAAACAAATATTATAATAAATTAAAGGAGGATTTCAAAATGTTCTGCAACCAGTGTGAACAAACAGCCAAGGGAACAGGGTGCACCGTATCCGGAGTGTGCGGCAAAAAGCCGGAGGTGGCCGCGCTGCAGGATCTGCTGCTGCATGCGGTAAAGGGACTTTCGCTTTACGCCAGTGAAGGCCGGAAGGTGGGTGTGGTTGACCCTGAAATAAACTCCTTTACAGCGGAAGCTGTTTTCTCCACCCTTACCAATGTGAACTTCGACCCATCCCGCTTCCAGATGCTCATCAACCGCTGCGTGGACCTGGCTGCCGGGCTTAAGGAAAAAGTTGCCCGGGCAGGGGGAAATGTAAGCTTTACCGACCCCTCGGCAGGCTTCAGGCCGGCCACGGACCTGGCGGGCCTGGTAAGCCAGGGCGAGGAGATAGGCCTGGCGCTGGACCACGGTGCCGCGCCTGACATCCAGTCCCTCCAGCAGATACTGCTCTACGGTATCAAGGGGGTAAGCGCCTATGCCGACCACGCCCGCATACTGGGCCGGGAGGACGACAGCGTGTACGCTTTCATTCACGACGGGCTGGCGGCGCTGACCAACAAAGGCCTTTCCCTGAATGACTGGGTTGGACTGGTGCTCAAATGCGGGGAAACCAACCTGCGGGCCATGGAACTGCTGGATGCCGGGAATACCGGAACTTACGGCCACCCGGCGCCCACAGAAGTCCCCCTGGGACACAAAAAGGGTAAGTGCATACTGGTATCGGGCCATGACCTCAAGGACCTGGCGGATCTTTTGAAGCAGACCGAGGGCAAAGGAATATATGTGTACACCCACGGTGAAATGCTGCCCACCCACGGCTACCCGGAGCTTAAGAAATACAAACACTTCTACGGGCACTACGGCACAGCCTGGCAGAACCAGAAGAAGGAGTTTCCCCAGTTCCCCGGAGCAATACTGATGACCACCAACTGCATACAGGACCCCCAGGCCTACCTGGACAATATCTTCACCACCGGCCTGGTGGGCTGGCCAGGCGTCAAACACGTCAAAAACGGTGATTTTGGCCCGGTTATAGAAAAGGCCCTGGCCATGCCCGGATTTGCTGAGGATGAGGACAGGGGAAGCGTGCTGGTGGGATTTGCCCGGAATGCAGTGCTGGGCGTGGCCGACAAGGTTATTGCGGGCGTCAGGAGCGGTGCTATCAAGCACTTCTTCCTGGTGGCGGGATGCGACGGCGCCAAGCCCGGGCGCAACTACTACACCGAATTTGTGGAGAAGACTCCCCGGGACACAGTGGTGCTGACCCTGGCCTGCGGCAAGTTCCGCTTTTTTGACAAGAAGCTTGGTGATATAGGCGGGATTCCCAGGCTGCTGGATATCGGCCAGTGCAACGACGCCTACTCTGCAGTCCAGATAGCGGTGGCCCTGGCCAATGCCTTTGGGTGCGGAGTCAACGACCTGCCCCTGTCCATGGTGCTCTCCTGGTACGAGCAGAAGGCTGTGGCCATACTGCTGACCCTGCTGCACCTGGGCATCAAGGGCATCCGCCTGGGGCCCAGCCTGCCGGCCTTCATTACACCCAATGTGCTGGATGTGCTGGTGAAGAACTTCGACATCAAGCCCATCACCACTGTAGACGAGGACATGGCCGCCATACTGGGCTAATTTTGATAACCGGGGTAAAAAAGAGGGCTACTAAAGCTCTCTTTTTTGCTTTCTCCCTTTTTTATTTTGCCGGTCTTTTGTTTTGTGCTATAATTTTGTTTTGCAGGAGGTTTTTACCTCCAGGGGTAACGGTTTAAAAGCGGGGGGAGCTCTTTTGCTGAGGATTGTCAGGGGCAAAAAGATAGAAAACGGCGGGCTGGACCTGCGGGAACTGGCCTCAGGCTATAGCTCGGTTATTGTTGACCTGGGCACCGGCGATGGAAGGTTTGTTTACAAAATGGCCAGGGAACAGCCCCGGAATCTCTTTATAGGTATAGATGCAGCCGCTGAAAACATGATGGAATACTCCTCCAGGGCGGTAAAAAAGCCGCCTAAAGGGGGGGCCTCAAATGCGGTATATATTTCGGCCGGCGCCGAGGACCTGCCGGCCGAAATGAGCGGCCTAGCTGATAAGATATATGTAATACTGCCCTGGGGAAGCCTTTTGGAGGGCATTGTCAAGGGCAGCGGGGAGATACTGGGCGGGATTGCCGGGGCCGCCAGGCCCGGGGCCGCCCTGGAGCTTTTTTTTACATACAGCCACCTGCACGAGGAGGGCGAGATAGGCCGGAGGGAACTGCCCGCGCTTTCCCTGGAATACATTGAAAACACCATGACGCTGCTATACAGGGAAAAGGGCATTTTACTGGGGGAAAAAGAAATAATCACCAATGAAGAATTAAGGCGGTACGAGACCCATTGGGCCAGAAAGCTGGGCTTCGGCAAAAACCGCACCGTGTTTCACGTTAAAGGCATAATAGAAGGGTTATAGCTGGTGGAGAAATTATACATCCAGCAGGAATATAAGGCTGTCAGTAGAAGATAAAAATATTTGGCAAAAAAACTGTGAGATTCCGGAGGGGATTATGGATACGACAGTAGCGGTAATCGGCACCACATTTATTGACTGCAAGGGCTTTTCCAGGCAGGAGTACAGCCCATTGGGGCGCAACCTTGGTAATATACAGTTTGTGCATGGGGGCGTGGGGAGGAATGTGGCTGAAAACCTGGCCCTGCTGGATGTGCCCACCTTTTTTGTTTCTTCCGTGGACAAGTCCGCCCTGGGGGGCGAGGTGGCGGCCAGGCTGAAAAAGTCCCGTGTTGACCTTGAATTCCTGGCATATTCCGACTGCTGCGGAATGGGAATGTGGCTGGCCATATTGGACCAGAGCGGCAACCTGGCCGGGTCGGTCTCACAGATGCCCGACCTGGATATACTGGAGAAAATAATAGAGGAAAAGGGCCACGATATAATGGAGGCCGCCGGCCACATTGTGCTGGAACTGGACCTGAACAGCCGGATCTCCCGCAGGGTTGCAGGGATGGCGCGGGAATACGGGAAAAAGCTATATGGGATCCCGGGCAATCTGGAGGTTATACTGAAAAATCCCGATCTGCTTACATACACTGACTGCTTTATCTGCAATGACATTGAGGCCGGGAAGATTTTCAGAACCGGCCTGGGGGGAATGGATGAAAAGGATCTGCTAAGGGAAGTGGTCAGGTTTGTTTCCGGGGCCGGTATTCCCTCAATGGTGGTTACCCTGGGGGAGAGGGGGGCGGTTTTTTATGATTCCAGAACAGCCGAGACCGGCTACCAGCCCGCATTCCCCACCAGCCTGGCAGATTCCAGCGGCGCGGGGGATGCCTTCTTTTCCGGCGCCGTGATGGGCCTGGTTAATAACAGGCCTCTGGGAGAAGCTGTGGTGTACGGAACAAAGATTGCTTCATGGACCATACAGGTGGAGGAAAACAATTGTCTGGACCTCCCTTTCAGGCTGAGGGAAGAGAAATTGTTCAGGAACATGCTCTCCGCCGGGGGGAGTGGACTTAACCTGGTTGCAGGCTGATAATGCTTATAGATGTTGAATTGCAGCCGCCCGTACCTTCCGTATACCCGGAAGGCGCGGGCGGTTTTGTTTATATGGATATGCCATGTGGATAATTTCCCAGGGGGTTAAGAAGGGGGAGTTCCCCCTTTATTGCAGGGTGAGGGACGCTATAGTCCCGAGGGGCGGCAGCCCCTTTTCAGATAGAGATAGGGGCGGCAGCCCCTTTTTTAAATTCCATGACATATTAATCACTTTGCTGCATAGATATGATTGGATTGCATTGACTGACTTAAAAAACAGCTTACCGAAAGGAGCAAAATTAATGGTAAAAATTCGTAAGGCAGTGATTCCGGCCGGGGGGTGGGGCACCAGGTGTTTACCGGCATCCAAGGCCGTGCCCAAGGAGATGCTTACTATTGTCGACAAGCCCGCCATCCAGTATGCTGTCGAGGAGGCAATAGCCGCCGGGATTACCGATATACTGATCATTACCGGCAGGAACAAGGGATGCATAGAGGACCATTTTGACAGAAATGTCGAGCTGGAGACTTTCCTTGATATAAAGGGCAAGGAGGGAGCGCTGGAAAAGGTGCGGCTCCCGGCCGGGTTTGCCAGCATCTACTTTACCAGGCAGCAGGAGCAGAAGGGTCTGGGTCACGCGGTTTGCTGCGCCAGGGAATTTGTAGGGAGGGAGCCCTTTGCGGTGCTGCTGCCCGATGACCTTATAGAGGCTGAAATTCCGTGCCTTAAACAGATGATGGATGTCTACCAGAGGCGCCCCGGCACCATGGTGGCTGTAATGGAAGTGGCCCGGGATGAAGTAAAAAACTACGGGATAATAAAGCCGGTCCGCCTAACCTCCAATATTTTCGTGGTGGGCGACCTGGTGGAGAAGCCGTCTCCGGTCAGAGCGCCGTCAAACCTGGCCATAGTGGGCAGGTATATTATAGCGCCTGAAATATTCGACTGCCTGGACCTGGTGGGGCCGGGGGCGGGCGGGGAGATCCAGCTTACCGATGCCCTTAAGATGCTGGCCGAAAAGGATGAAATGTATGCTTATAAATTCTACGGCACCAGGTTTGATGTGGGCAATATTGCAGGCTTTATCTCAGCCAACATACAGATGGGGTTAAACCATCCCGAATACGGGAAGGAGGTGGAGAGGAAAATGCTTTCTATTCTGGACAGCAGGCTGAAGGTGGGCAGCCTTTAAAATTTGGCCTGTTTACATAGAAACGCCTTTCGCCGGGGATATTCCCGGCTTCTTTATTTTTTTAGATTGAGGGTTCACAATATAAGGATATTATTATATAATAAATTAATAATGATGAATCATAAGACACCCCATTCAGTACCAAAAATTAAAGGCGATAACTATTTATATAAGCAGCTTTTTATGGAGGTGTGTCATGGATCTGTTTGTAAAAGTTTTTAAGGCCCTGGGTGAGCCTACCCGCCTGAAAATTCTGAGGATACTTTCGGTAAGGCCGATGTATGTCTGCGAGCTGGAGTCGGTGCTGAACATCAGCCAGCCCCGTATATCCCAGCACCTGAGAGTGTTGAAAGAGGCCGGTGTTCTCCGTGAGGCCAAGGAGGCCCAGAAAACTTTCTACATGTTAAACGGCGACATAATTGAAAGGGTGTTTGGTGACTTCATACAGTTTCTCGGGGAAGATATCGGGAAACTGCCTGGCTTTGAAAAGGAAACGGCCAGGATAGCCAACCTGGACAGCGACTCCTGTGTACAGAGCTGCAAGAATGTTAACAGCGCTGGTAGTTAGTTATGAAGCTAAAAAAATACCGGAAAGGAGGGGAAATGGTATGAAAATAAAGGTTTTGGGTCCGGGATGCAAAAACTGCAAGACCCTCGAGGCCGCTGTGGTGAAGGTTGTGGCGGAAATGGGCCTTGAAGCATCGGTGGAAAAGGTGGAAAATTACGGAAAAATAGTGGAGTTGGGTGTGATGATGACACCGGGCCTTATTATTAACGGTAAAATAAAGTCCACCGGAAGGCTGCCTAAAGATGACGAGATTGCCAGGTGGATAAAAGAGGAAATGTAATTTAAGTATCCGTTTAACACAAATGGGGGGAGGGTTTTTTTACTATGCTTAAATATATGGCGGACGCCATAACATACGGGCTTTTGGGGCTTACCCCCGGCACCCACCTGGCCGACGCGCTGAACTTTTTCCTTTACGACACCGTAAAAATATTTATAATGCTCTCGGCTATAATATTTGCAGTGTCCATTGTGCGCAGCTTTTTCCCGGCCGAAAAGACTAAAAAAATTCTCAGCCACAGGAGGGCCTTTATAGGCAACATAATGGCCGCCCTCCTGGGCATAGTTACTCCTTTTTGCTCCTGTTCGGCGGTGCCGGTATTTATAGGGTTTGTGGAGGCTGGAGTTCCTCTGGGAATCACCTTTTCTTTTCTTATTTCATCCCCCATGGTGAATGAAATAGCGCTGGTGATGCTCTGGGGGCTGTTCGGCTGGAAGGTTGCCGCCGTCTATATTGCAGCCGGGCTTACCGTGGCTGTATTCGGGGGCCTTATGATAGGCAGGCTTAAGCTGGAGAAGTATGTGGAGGAATATGTTTACCAGGTAAAGGCGCCCGAGGTTGAACTGGCTGAGCTTACCTGGAGGGACAGGATTGAGCAGGCCTGTCAGTATACCCTGCAGATATTGAGAAAGGTGTGGATTTTCGTGGTGGTGGGTATAGCCGTGGGAGGGCTTATCCACGGCTACGCCCCGGAGGACTTCCTGGTAAAATGGGCCGGGAGGGACAACCTCTTCGCGGTGCCGGTGGCCGTACTTATCGGTGTTCCCCTTTATTCAAACGCCGCGGGGACCATCCCCATAGTTCACGCCCTGATGGAAAAGGGTATGTCAATAGGCACTGTGCTGGCTTTTATGATGTCGGTTACCGCCCTTTCACTGCCGGAGATGATCATACTGCGCAATGTGCTTAAACCAAGGCTGATAGGAATTTTCGCCGCCATAATGGCGGTGTCTATAACCATTGTGGGCTACCTGTTTAATGCCATACTGTAAAAAATACTTATACTGAGAGTTGCCGGAATCCGGAAGCCAACAATTCGACAGTACAGAATAAATAATATTCCTTTGGGAGGCTGGTACAATGGCGCAAAAAGCGGTGGGCGGGCTGTCACTGCTGGACAGGTTCCTGACCCTGTGGATATTTTTGGCCATGTTTTTAGGAGTGGGGCTGGGCTATGCCGTGCCCGGGGTGGCGGATCTGCTGAACAGGTTTCAGGTGGGGACCACGTCCATTCCCATTGCCGCAGGGCTTATTGTAATGATGTACCCTCCCCTGGCCAGGGTCAGGTACGAGGAAATAGGCAAGGTGTTCCTCAATGTCAGGGTGCTTACTCTTTCGCTGGTACAGAACTGGATTATCGGTCCCCTTTTAATGTTCTTTCTGGCTGTCATATTCCTTCACAATTACCCGGAGTACATGGTGGGGCTTATAATAATAGGCCTGGCCCGCTGTATCGCCATGGTCATAGTGTGGAACTCCCTGGCCAGGGGGGACTCGGAGTACGCAGCCGCCCTGGTGGCTCTCAACTCTATATTCCAGGTGCTTTTCTTCGCAGTTTACGCATACATTTTTGTTACCCTGGCGCCCCAGTGGCTGGGCCTTAAATCCATGGAGATACATGTATCCATGCCGGAAGTGGCCAAAAGTGTGGCCATTTACCTGGGCATTCCCTTTGCTGCCGGGGTTATCACCAGATTTACACTTATCCCTGTCCGGGGCAAAGAGTGGTATGAAAAGAGATTTATACCCGGAATAAGCCCCCTGGCCCTGGTGGCGCTCCTGTTCACCATTGTGGTGATGTTCTCGCTTAAAGGGAACTATATAGTTGCTCTGCCATTGGATGTGATCAGGATTGCCCTGCCGCTGCTGGTATATTTTATGGTAATGTTCTTCCTTTCATTCTTTCTCAGCAAGCGCGCCGGGGTGAACTACGAGCAGTCGGTTACACTGGCCTTTACAGCGGCCGGCAACAATTTCGAGCTGGCTATAGCCGTGGCCGTGGCGGTATTCGGGATAGACTCGGGGCAGGCCTTTGCCGCTGTTATTGGCCCTCTTATCGAGGTGCCGGTGATGATCGGGCTGGTCAATGTGGCCCTGGGATTCAGGAAAAAGTATTTCTCACCGCAGCGGGGATAGAGGTGCGGGAGTCTGTAAAGGAAGAGGGGGTGGAGACCGGTGAAAATAGCTGTTATATCCGATATTCACGGAAACCTGCACGCCCTGGAGGCCGTTTTGAAGGATGCCCGGGCCAGGGGGGCCGCTAGGGTTTACTGCGCCGGTGACCTGGTGGGCTACGGGCCGCGGCCCAACGAGGTAATTGATGTCATCAGGCGGGAAAATATCCCCACCGTAATGGGCAATTACGATGATGCCGTAGGAAACCTCAGGATTGTCTGCGGGTGCGACTACAAGGATGAAAAGACCATGCTCCTGGGAGAGAAGTCCATCGCCTGGACCAGGGAAAACACCTCGGAGGAAAGCAGGCGCTGGCTTAAGGATCTGCCGGGTAGAATGGAAATCGATCCTGGGGGGACCGCATTGCTGCTGGTGCACGGAAGCCCCAGGGCGCTGAATGAATACATTTATGAAGACACTCCGGAGGACTACCTGGACGATCTGATCCGGGAGGGAGGCGCAGGTATACTGGTATGCGGCCACACTCACCTTCCCTTTGTTAAAAAAACAGCCGCCGGGTATGTAATCAATGCCGGCAGCGCCGGTAAGCCAAAGCACGGAAACCCCAATGCCGCCTACGTGATCATTGGCCCCGGTGACGGCTGGCCGGAAGTGGAAATAATCGAGGTGCCCTACAGCTACGAGGAAACTGCTGCCGAGATAGAGCGCGCGGGCCTGCCGCCGGAGTTTGCCACCGCTATAAGAACGGGAAGGGCTGTCTAATTAAAGCCACAGAAGGACTGCCGCCTATTAAGGGTGGCTCAGACTGCTGACAAACCTCCTGTTAGGGAAATTAGCCTCAAAAATGACATTCATCGAGGCAGGGAATACCAGCCCCGTTGCTAACATTGCGGAGGCTTTACCGGGTTTTGACGTAGAAGGCTACGGAATGACGAGCCGCCTGCAGGATGCAGGCGGCAACCCGAGAGCCGCATGGATGCGGCATTCGAGGGTGGTCGGCAGTCCGTTGCCTTCAAGTCTTAAAGCCGGTTTAGCACAGAGCACCCGTTGGCAATGGGGTTGGTATTCCAGGCCTGCCCGTGAGTTGCCCATATTGTCCACTTAATCAATAATACTTGTCAACAACCTGTGCCGCCTGTTAAGGGCGGCTTTTTATTTCATCTCTGCGTATTTTTTGAATATAAATCATTTTTAGTAACAGAATAGGTTATGCGGGGGTGGTAATAATGACAGTCAGTGCCCAGGTAAAACAGACCCTGGCCAGCCTTAAAGGGGCCAGGTCAACCCTGGAGACCTTTGCCGGGATTGAGCAGAACAATGAGGCCCGGGAGGCCTTTTCCTCCAGCGCCCGGGAAATTGGCCGGGTGATCGGGGACCTGGAAAAGAGAGTGGGCTTTCTGGAATTCGAGGAGCCCCAGTACAAGGGATTTTAGCTTACAGCAGGGAGAATATGCATTATGCCTGAGTGGTTAAACATTTTTCTTCGCTCAGCCGGACTTTTCGCCATCACCCTCCTGCTGGCGCGGCTGATAGGGAAAAGGACAACATCCCGGATGACCTTCTTTGACCTGGTGACGGTGATAGTTATAGGTGTTACGGCCGCCGCCATCTCACTGGGGATGGCCGGCAGCACTGCCGGGGGTCTTATAACCCTGGCGGTCTGGACAGTGTTCCCGGCGCTTATATATGTCCTGGCCATAAAGTACAAAATGGTCAGGGACATTGTGCAGGGAAAGGAGGCGGTGCTGATCAACCACGGTAAGATATTGGAGGACAGCCTGCTGGAATCCCGCCTTACCCCTGAGGACCTGCTTAGCGAACTGCGCAGGAAAAGCGTTTTTAGCTTTGCCGACGTTGAATTCGCCGTTATGGAGCCCAGCGGGGAAATAAGCGTGCTTCTGAAAAAGGACAGCCGGCCGGTTACCCCCAGGACGATTAATCTTGCGGCAGGCCGGGACAGTGTTCCCCAAACTGTTATTATGGACGGCATTATCATGGATGAGCCCCTGGCGTCCATGGGGCTGAACAGGAAGTGGCTGCACACCGAGCTGGAAAAGGCGGGGGTGGCCCCCGAAAATGTTTTTATTGCCCAGGTGGACTCCACAGGCCAGCTTTATCTGGACCTTTTTGACGACGCCATACTGGCGCCCAGGCCCAAGGCCAGGGAACTGGCCTACTATACACTGAAAAAGTGCCAGGCTGACTGTGAGCTTTACGCACTGGGCACCCAGGACCCGGAGGCAAAAAAAATGTATGCCCGTTCTGCCGGAGTGCTTGCTGATATAGTAGAAGAAACCAGGCCGCTTTTGACAAGATAGGGTGGTGAACAATATGTCCAACAAGATAAAGAAGAAGCTCACTCCAGTGCAGCAGGAGTACCATGACTTTGCCAAACTGAGAGAGCCGGGGAGACCTGTCTTTAGGAACAGTGTAAGGGCATTCCTGGTGGGTGGGGGTATCTGCCTCTTAGGTCAGCTAATATCGGATTTTCTATTGTGGAACTTTGATTTTACCGAAAAAACGGTGGGCAACCCCACTGTAGCCATTTTAATTATTATTTCGGTGCTGCTGACCGCACTGGGGGTATACGACCACATCGCCCAGTGGGCCGGCGCCGGGACAGCGGTGCCGGTAACCGGCTTTGCCAACTCGGTGGCCGCCGCGGCCATCGAACACAGAACCGAGGGGTTTGTGCTGGGGGTAGGGGGAAAAATGTTCAAGCTGGCCGGCTCGGTGATTGCTTTCGGGGTCTTTTCGGCCTTTGCGGTGGCACTGATTAAAACCGTTATATCAATGCTGGGGGGACTCTAGCATGCTGAAGGGGCACCAGACCTGGGTATATCCCGCAAAGCCCGTCATTATTTCAACCGGTACGGTGGGCGGCCCCCAGGAGGCCAGGGGGCCGCTGGCCGAAGACTTTGACCTGCTGCATGGGGACCTGTGGCTGGGACAGGACACCTACGAGAAGGCAGAGAAAAAAATGCTAGAAGAGGCCTGTGAAATAACCCTGCAAAAGGCCGGGCTACAGAAGAAGGATTTGCAGTTCTTTCTCTGTGGCGATCTTATGAACCAGGTTATTTCCAGCAGCTTTGCCGCCAGGACCCTGGCCGTTCCCTTTTTGGGGCTGTATGGAGCCTGCTCCACCTCCATGGAGAGCCTTGCCCTGGGGGCGCTGATAGTGAACAGCGGGTACGGAGACAGGGTTTTATGCGGTACCGCCAGCCATAACGCCGCCGCGGAAAAACAGTACCGGTACCCCACCGAATACGGGTCCCAGAAGCCTCCTACAGCCCAGTGGACTGTTACCGGGGCCGGGGCTGCGCTGCTGGCCCCCGGGGGTGACGGCCCGGTAGTAACCTCGGCCACCATCGGCAGGGTGGTGGATATGGGCATGAGCGACCCCTTCAACATGGGGGGCGCCATGGCTCCTGCCGCAGTAGACACCATTACGGCCCACCTGAGAGATATGCAGGCATCTCCCCGGGACTACGATTTGATCGCCACCGGCGACCTGGGGGAGGTGGGGTTCAGGATAGCCTCAGACTTATTGAAGAAACACGGCCTGGAGATTCCCGGAGAATTATTTACCGACTGCGGACTGGTTATATACGGAGAGGAACATCCCGAGGTACTGTCCGGGGGAAGCGGCTGTGGGTGTGCGGCCACGGTGGTTTACGGCCATATACTGAACAGGATGAAAAAGGGGGAGCTTAAAAAGGTTTTGATTGTCGCCACCGGCGCCCTTTTATCACCCCTTTCTTACCAGCAGAAGGAAACCATACCCTGTATAGCGCACGCTGTGTCTATCGAGTACGGCGGTTAGGAGTGAAAAGGCATGGAAGCTTACCTGTGGGCCTTTTTGGTGGGGGGGCTTATATGCGTCATAGGACAGATTCTGATGGATGTATTTAAATACACCCCTGCCCACACCATGGTTATACTGGTGGTGTCCGGGGCCATATTAAGCGGCCTGGGGCTGTACGAGCCCCTTATAGATTTTGCCGGGGCCGGCGCCACCGTCCCCATTACCAGCTTCGGCAACTCCCTGGTGCACGGCGCCATGGCCGAGGCTGAAAGAACAGGGATAGTAGGCATACTAACAGGAATATTTGAAGTGACCAGCGCCGGTATTTCGGCCGCCATTATTTTCGGCTTCCTGGGGGCGCTGCTTTTCAAACCAAAGGGATAAAGAGGTAGAGCATGAGGACAGTGCTTAAAACTATTATACTGGTGCTGCTTTTTTCCGTCCTGGCGGGCTGCGGGGCAGCGGAGCCGGTCAAAAAGCCGCAGGCCCGGGACAGCCAGGCCCGGCAGCAGATCCAGGTTGACCCGGAACTGGCCGCAAAGGTGAAGAATAAGGCCAAAACCGTCAGGGGTGTCCAGGACAGCACCGCTGTGGTTATAAACAGCGATGTTTGTGCCGCTGTGAAGGTCAGCGGGCTGGACAGGTTCCGGCTTAAAGCAATCAGGGAAGAGGTGCATAAAAAGCTGTCCGCACTGGGCAGTGAGTATGAAGTCCATGTAACTACGGATAAAAAGCTGTTCAGCGAGATTCAAAAAATGGAGAGGCGGATTGAGAGCGGGAAGACCGGGCCCCCGGCAGAGATTAAAAAGAAGATGGACAAGATAAATGAAGATATGCAGGGCTGATAAAACTTATACTGAAATTCTTATAGGGTCGGAATCCAGAATTCAGAATGGTTTGAGCCAGGAGCCAGAAGTTTTGCGGGCCAGGCTCTTAGGCCTTTTAATAAAGCCACAGAGATGTTCATGCCGCGTTGTGGCGCCATCAGTGAATAAAAATATAAGTAATGCCCGGAATTCTGGATTCCGACCGTATGGAATTTCAGGATTAGCCATTTTGTGTCAGGTAAGGTCAAAAACCACAATTAACAGCATTTTAAACCTTTCCACCGCCTCGAGGCCGTGGGGAATATTGGCGGGCATTACAATTGTCTCTCCTTTACTAACTATAAATTTTTCTCCCCCTATGGTGATTTCCGACCGGCCGTCCAGTATGTAGACCATGGCGTCCCCGGGGGCCGAGTGGGTGCTTATCTCCTCGCCCCGGTCAAAGGCGAAAAGGGTGATGCTTATTGGCCTTCCCTGGGCCAGGGTCCTGCTCACCACCCTTCCTTCCTGATAGTCCACCAGGCTCTCCAACTCCAAAGGCCTGGCAAACTCAATGTTTTTGATAAAATGTTTTTCTTCCATGCGATAACCTCCTTTACCCGGTACATTATATATTTATCATAATCGGTCTATTTATTCAACGGCTCCGCCGGGGGCATCAGCTATGCGTTCAGGAGCGCCATGCTGTGCGCCCGGAGCCTGGAGGAGGGTATGGAGGGATTTGCCGGCGCTACGGCAGGAATACCGTGCAGATGAGGATAAATATATTAAAAAAGAAACTTAAAGCACCTTTTATGTATAGCCCTGCGCTGAGCCTCCACCCATTCTCCTGTAACATAAAACCAAGAAAAAAACAGGAGGATCTGAATATATATTTTGAGAGGGTTCCCCGGGGAAGAAACCGGGACCTTTACCGGCCCCGGGCAAAATGTATTAAAAGAAGGCGTAGCGCAGACCGGAGGTGAATATTTAATGCAAAGAAAACGCTGGATGCTGCGGCAGGTGGCTCACTGCAAGGGTGGCTGCTGTAGAAAGTCCCGGGCAAGACGTTAAACTGCCCGCAATTTTATGAAAGAGGCTGAACGCCTCTTTTTTTATTCTTCAGGAAACTATATGACGCTTTAAAGCGCTAAAGCGAACGGTAGTCTGAAAAAAAGATTTATACTATGATCAATTCGGGTAGCTTTGGGGTCACTCTGAGGTCGCTATAGGGACGGTGGAGAGGTTTGAATCCAATGCTCCCGGACCTATAAGGAAAGGGGACACACCTGCTGAAGATTGGGTATTTCTTTATGGGCAGGAATGTCCCCATGAGGGGAACTGGCTCTATGCTCGTCACCTAACGGACTGCCGACCGCCTCCAACGCCGCATCCATGACGTCGATTCCGGCTGCTGGCTGCGTCCTGCAGCCAGCTCGGCAGTCCGTAAGGCTCTGTCGCTAAGAGCCAGTATTCAGCCTCCGGGACGTCCGCCTGGATTAAAACCCCTCCCCCTCTATGAATGTCACTTTGAGGTCTTTTTGCTGCCAGAAATGCCTGCTTATTCTGTCTCCCGACCAGAGGTATTACTTTTAAGCAGTCTCCTGTCTCCTGTCTCCCCGCCGTCTGTAAGACGGCACCGCCCGGAGGGCGGCTTTTTTATTTTTATGCTAATAATTTACAGCATGATGAAAGGTGTCATTTTATAAATAAATTCGAAAATGCAGCATAAAAATATGATCAGGCTGCTGCCGGTGGCGGCGCTTCCCCGGGAAGGCGCCGGCCATTTACCGTCATGGCTGTTTGTGAGAGGGGGTAATGTATACATTGAAAAAAGGGAAACTTTGCCTGGCTGTCCTGGCGCTGCTGTTTTGGGCCGCCGCCCTGGCCGGCTGCGGTTCGGAACCGGTTGATGAGGAAAAGGTAAGGCGGTACGCCGACCCAATTACCGAAAATGTACTAACGGCGGTTAACGAGGGCAGTTATGAAAAATTCTCCCGGGACTTTGACCGGCAAATGAAAAGCTCCCTTCCGGAACAGACCTTCAGGGAGTTCAGCGCCGATACCAGGGCCAAGATAGGGAATTACTCAGCGAAGGAATTTCTGAAGGCAGAGAGGCAAAAGCAGTACACTGTTGTCTATTACAGGGCGCAATTCACCAGGGAAAAAGAGGATGTGATTATAAAGGCGGTATTCAGCGAGACCGGCGGCAGGGAGCTGCTGTCGGGCTTTTTCATGGACTCCAACGGGCTGCGTAAGAAATAGTGCCGTATGAAAGATGCACCGCCGGAAACGGTGGTTTTTATACAGGAAAGTATACGTTGCTTTAAAGTGCTAAAGTGAATCAATAGTTGACAACAAATACCATAGAAGCTTTGGGGCGCATCGGAGAAGACATCGCACTCGCGATTTAGACCTGCGTCAGAACTGCCTTTAAACTCCTCACCGAGGTTGACGACCGCCCTCGAAAGTCGCGTCCTGCTCCTCTCGGGCTTTTGGCGGCTTCCTACCGCCAAATCGTCATCCTTGACGGCTCCTTCGTTAAAAGGCAGTAACTGACTCCGGCATATCGCTCGATTGATGCCTTCTCCTTTTATATATTTTCCTCCAGTTGGTCCAGCAGCCGGGAAAAAAGGTTGAGGCCTTCCTGGACCGGGCGGGGCTCAGCCATGTCCACACCGGCTGATTTCAAAATATTAAGGGGGTAGTCCGATCCCCCTTTTTTAAGGAATCCCAGGTAGCGGGAGACCGCCGGATCACCCTCCCGGAGTATCTGCCCGGTGAGGGCGGTGGCCGCCGAGAATCCCGTGGCGTACTTGTATACATAGAAGGCCGAGTAGAAATGGGGGATGCGGGCCCACTCCAGGTCTATGTCCTGGTCCAGCTCAACACCGGCCCCGTAGTAATCCTCATTCAGCCTGCGGTAGGCGGCGCACAGCGTATCCGGGGTCAGGGCCTCCCCGGCCTCGGCTTTTGTGTGGATGATCTTTTCAAACTCGGCGAACATGGTCTGCCGGAATACCGTTCCCCTGAACTGCTCCAGATAGTGGTTGATCAGGAACAGCTTTTTATCCCTATCGGTCACCGTGTTCAGAAGGTGGCTCATGAGCAGGGACTCGTTTACCGTTGAGGCCACCTCGGCGGTGAAAATGGTGTAGTGGGCGTACACATAGGGCTGCTGGCGGTAGGAATAGTACGAGTGCATGGCGTGCCCCAGCTCGTGGGCCAGGGTGAAGGCATTGTTCAGGTTGTTCTGGTAGTTCATCAGTATGTAGGGGTGAACCCCGTAAGGCCCCCAGGAGTACGCCCCGCTGGTTTTGCCACGGTTTTCGTAAACATCCACCCAGCCCGAATCCAGCCCCCCGGCCGCCGCCCGGCTATAATCGCCGCCCAGGGGAGCCAGCCCGGCCTTGACCATTTCCACCGCTTCGGCATAGGGTATTTCCCATTTCACATCCTTGAAAAGAGGCACGTACAGGTCGTACATATGCAGTCTGTCCACCCCTAAGAGCCTTTTGCGGATGGCCATGTAGCGGTGCAGGGACCCCAGATTCAGCCGCACTGTTTTAATAAGATTGCCGTACACCCCGGTGGAGATATTGTCCTCAAACAGTGAGGCCTCAAGGGCCGACCCGAACTTCCGCACCCCGGAGTAGAAAACATCTCTTTTTACACTGGAGTTAAGGGTGGCCGCGATGGTGTTCTTTAGCTTCCGGTAGGAGCTGTACATCGACTGGAAGGCGTCCTGGCGGACCCTGCGGCTGCTGCTTTCCATAAGCTGCCCGTAACGGCCGTGGGTAACCTCTACCTCCCGGCCATCTTCACCGGTTATGGAGGGGAAGGTGATATCAGCGTTATTCAGCATCCTGAATATGTTGGACGGGGCCGACGTCACATCGCCTGCCCGGGCAATTATCTGCTCCTGGTCGGGGGTGAGGGTGTGGGGCCTTTGCCTGGTTATTTCGTCCAGGGCAAAGCTGTACAGAGAGAGGCCGGGACTCTCCTTCTTAAAGCCCTCCAGCGCTTCCTCCGGCAGGGCCAGTATTTCTGGCGCCATGAAGGAAAGGGCTGTGCCCGCCCGGGTTCCCAGCCCCTCGGCCCGGTCCGACAGGGCCTGGTACCTGCCTTTGGCATTGTCCTCATCACGCCTCATCCTGGCGTAGGTATACACCTTTTCCACAGTCTCCCTTAAGCTGTCCTGCAGCCGCAGGGCCTCCAGCAGGGTGGCCGCCGATTCCCCCAGCCTGCCCCGGAAGCCTTCAGCCTTGCCCAGCATGGCCTCCGCCTGCCGGAAGTCCTTCTCCCACATCTCATCGCCGGGGTAGATGTCCTCCAGCCGCCACTTATACTGGGCCCGTATATCGTCCCTGGAAGGCAGGGCGCCGTCTTTTGCCATGTGTCTGTACCTCCACTGCAACGCCTTTGGCGTTTTATTATTTATGTTATTGCTATTAATAATAAAGTATTTTTATTAAATTAAATAAGTTTTAAATACTTGTCTCTGTCATTCAGGAAATCCCTGTAGATTTGGTAATATTCCGTTTCCTCATATTGGACCGGCTTTATGGGGATATGGTCGAAGCTATAGATACAGGCTTCGGGAAGAGCAAGCAATATAGGGGAATGAGTTGCTATTATAAACTGGGCATGTCCGGCCTGACTGGACTCATTTAATATTTTCAGTAATTCCAGCTGTTTTTTAGGGGATAATGCGTTTTCGGGCTCGTCAAGCAGATACAGTCCTTTTATTCTATATCTGCTTTTTGATAAATGAATACCACACCTATGCGCTATGGCCCTCAGCAGGGTGGATTTACCAGACCCATTCTCACCGGTAAAAAAAGTTACCGGTTTATTTAATACAATTTTTCCGGTTGCGTTAAAAATTTCCAGGGAATAAGGGTAAATATTTTTGACAGGGTATTTTTCCGGTAGAAGGGTAATTTCTTTAAGGTGCATACCAGGTAACCTCACTAATCAGGGTCAGCCCTTAACTTATTATATTATTTTACCATGAATTATTAATAATTACTAAAAAGGAAGCAAGACAATGGACCTGGGACAACACACTCAAACAAAAAAACAGGCCTTTTAAACGTAAATTTTTGCCAGTTAGACAAAAACATGGGAAATTTTTACTATAAGTATATGAAAAGGAAAAATTATGGGATATAATGATGCAATGTATTAAAAAATAACAAAAATGATAATATATGCAAAATATAACAAAGAATAACATATGCCTGATAGATTAGAGGTTTATTACCGGCCGGGAGGTGGCTGCAATAGATGTTTTGTTTGATGCCCAGCTTGACGCCATGATACAGAAGAGGAAGCAGCTGGCCCGGGAAAAAAGGCGGCTCCAGGCCAGGGGGTATGAGGATTTTATCGAAACCGGGGATATAAAAATGGTCCGTAAGACAAAGCAGGTTGCCTCTCAAATCACCCAATTGGAAAAGGAAATTGATTTCATTCAGAAAAGCGGCCGGGAGACCATCAGGCTGCGCGGCATCAAAAGCGGTGATTTTAAAAGGATGGCAGAACAAAGCTACGCTTTCAGAATAAAAAGCGGGAGGTAGCGGCGGTGGCACAGTGGGTGGTTTTACACGTGCACAGCGGAAGGGAAATGGATGTGAAGTGGGCCATAGACGAAAGGCTCAAAAAAATTCAGCCTTTTGAAGACCTTATTCATGAAACACTGGCCCCGGTCAGACAGGTTGCGGTGCACTCAACTAAAAATATAATCAGTGAGCCGGTGATAAAGGGCTATGTTTTTGTCAGGTGCAGTATGACAGGCAACCTCTGGCATTATTTGAGAAGCATGCCCTATGTTTTCAGAATACTGAGCTGTCCTGTGTCCGAGGAAGAAATAAGGAGCCTTGAGCCCCATCTGGAAAGGATGGCCGAGCTTAAGCCGCCGGAGAAAGATGTACTCAGCAGGATAAAGAGGAAATTTAAGGATCTTATCGAGACAAAGCGCAATAGAAAAATAGTTATAAGGCTGCCTTTAAACTTATTCCGGGAACTGCTAAAGTCTGCCAGGTTAATTTTTGCCGGAGATATTTCCGAGAAAGAGGTGTTCCGGGTTATGCTGGAGTCCCCATAGCAGTAATTGCAGCGGCTTTTGACGGTCTTATTATAAAAGGATTGACTTTCAGCACCCGGATTTCTATAGATGTTTTACGTGCCTTTAAGGAAGCTGCGCAGCCCCATGTTCCCATTCAACGAAGAGGGTAAGGTCGGGTAATTTAATAGCGGTTAATGGAGGGTGGCGAAGCTTTGCCTTTTTTCCCCTTCCCCGGCAGCGGGACGGGAATCACCGTAAGAAAAACCGGCAAAACCATGCTGAATAGAGGTGTAATATGTCAAGATTGAAGAGTATATCGCACATTTTTCTGGCCATTATACTGGCCGCCGCCGCCGGGGGAGTGGTCTGGTATTATGTGGGGATCAATGTCCCCAGCGCCAAAGTGGTGGTGGCTGACAGGAGAATGCCCATAGGCACGGTAATAGGGCCCGGCCAGGTGATCTTAAAAGATTACCCCATTGCCGCCGTGCCCGGGGAGGCAGTGCGGTCAGTTCAGGAGGTGACCGGTAAAACAGTGGTGTCCGGGACCATATTCCCCGGTGAGGTTATCCGTCAGGGGCATGTGGCGCCGGATACCGGAAGTCTGAAAGCTGTACTGAATTCAGTAGCCCCGGGAAAAGAGGCCATAGATCTTCCGGCGGATACCGCCCCCGGTCTGAACGGGGTGGCCACGGGGGACCTGGTTAATATATATACGGAAATTGCAGTGGGAAAGGATGCTGCCGCAGTTGAGTGCGTGGCCAGGGAGGCTGTGATACTAAAGGCCCCGCCGGTGACGGCTGACAGAGATAATTCCCCTGCCGCAGCAAAGTCCTATGTGGTGGCGGTTACTCCGGAGGAGGCAAAAAAGGTGGCCGAAGGGAACGTGCGGGGAAAAAAATTCTCCGTTTCGGTTCTCCCTCCCAGGGGGGGACAGTGAAATGGCCATAAGACAATTTTTGAGCAAAAAGGCCGGGAGGGGGCAGGAGGAAGAACTGCTTCTATGGAAGGCCGGCCAGAATTTTGATAAGTGCGCTGAAAGCCGGGAACAGGACGGGATAACCCATCTGTATAGCATTCCGGTGGGCCCTTTAGCGCTGTCCGGAAGAGGAAAGATAATAGCCGTGCAAAGCCCTGCCGAGGGTGACGGGGCAACCACCGTGGCTGTAAACCTGGCCGGACTGCTGGCCCTTTCCCACCCCGAAAGGGTGGTGCTGGCTGATCTGGCGGGTTACGGGACGGTCAGGGCCAGAATGGGTCTGCCTACCGGGGAGTGCCTTATAAACATTCTGGACTGGGAAGATATTCACAGTCCGGGGGAAATAAACAGGGGGGTCTTTGCCCATTCCTCGGGAGTAATGGTGATACCCGGGGTGGTCCACTATGATCACGTGGAAAATATAGGCCCCGACCTTATATTTAAAATGCTTACCCTGCTGAAGGAAAGCTACGATTACATAATTCTGGACTGTCCGCCGGTGGGCACGGGCAACAGCGTATGGGCCGGGATAATTGTGGCTGATGCCGTTCTGACCGTTTTTAAGCCGGACCGGGCGAGCCTTGACCTATTGAGTGAAAACAGCGGGTTCATGATGAGATTGGGCTGCCGGAACAGGGTGCGCCTGGTTTTAAACCAGGCAGGCATTCCCGGAGGCATCAGGGCCGCAGATATTGAAAATATTCCCGGCCTGGAGCTGACAGGCGCCCTCCCCTATTCTCCTCCGGTGGCAGAGGAGAATAACAGAAGGCAGGTTGCCGTGCTGTCAAAACCAAGGGACCATTTTTCCAGGAGCCTGCAACTGCTGCTGGACAATGTCATGGGATCGGGGCCGCCTGGAAGCGGGGGCATGGACAGGGATTTAATCAAAAAACTGGCCTGCAGGTGCAGCGGCTTCTTTATTGAGAAAAAGGAGGAGGATGAAGATACTGACCCGCCCGCCCCGGTCACGGGAGGCGGCATACCGGGGCTGGACGGGGAAAAATACGCTGAAATACGTTTCTATGTCCAGAAGGCCCTGAGCAGTATTTTAAAACCCGAGGAAAAAACCAGGAGCCGGGATCCCATTGTCCGGTCAAAGTTAAAAAGCATAGTACTGAGGGGGCTGCTGGAAAGAAGCGTGCCCCTGGGCGAGGAGGCCTCCGGGATGCTGGTGGAGGAACTGGGCAATGAACTCCTGGGGTACGGCCCGGTGGAGCCTTTTTTCTACGACCCGGAGGTGACCGAAATAAAGGCCGGCAGGGATGTGGTAAGGATAGAAAAGAATGGGCTGGAAAGTGTTGTAGAGGGTGTCAGGTTCAGAAATGAGGACCATATCAAGGATGTTCTGGAAAGAATGCTGGCGCCCACCGGGAGAAAGATAGACATGGCCTCTCCCAGGGTAAATGCCCGGCTCATAGACGGGTCAAGGCTGATCGCCCACACCGCGCCGGTGTCTGTGGAGGGGACCATGTTTACCATCCGGCGCTTCAGAAAGGACATGACCCTGGACAATCTCATAGCCGGAAAGGTTATATCACCGGAGGTGATGGAGTTTTTGAAAACAGCCGTGCAGTCCAGGCTGAACATTGTTATAAGCGGGGGCACCGGTTCCGGGAAAACCACTTTTTTAAACTGCACCGCCTCCTTTATCCCAGGGCATGAAAGCATAATTACCATTGAAGACCCGGCCGAGCTTCAGCTGCAACACCCCAATGTAAGAAGGCTGGAGGCAAGGCCGGCCACTGCCGAGCATGAAGAGATAACCCAGCGGGACCTGGTCAGGGACGCCTTGCGTATGAGACCCGACCGCATAATTGTGGGAGAGGTTCGCGGGGCCGAGGCCTTCGACATGCTCCAGGCCATGAATACCGGGCACCAGGGCTCCGAGACCACCGGGCACGCCAACTCGGCCAGGCACTGCACCAAAAGGCTGGTCAATATGGTTCAGATGGCCGGCATGGATATTCCCTATGACGGAATAGTAGAGCAGATAGCAGACGCCGTGGACCTTTTCATTCACGTATTAAAGGACGGCACGGGCAGGCGCAGGATGGACCATGTATGCGAGGTTGCCGGTGTGGAGCGGGTGGAGGGAGTGCTCAACGTTAAGCTCAACACCCTCTGGCAGTTTAGCCCCAAAACCGGCGCCTTCAACTGGGTGGCCGAAAATTTTTACCGCCGGGAAGTATTTGAGGACGGGGGGTGGGCGCTTTGACCGGTGGACCGGTTCTTTTGGCCGCCTTCCTGGCCGGCCTGGCCGTTTTCTGGGCTGCTGCGGGCCATAAGCTGAGCCTTTCCAGAAGGAGGTCGGTAAGGTTAAGTGACGAGAGAATAGAAACCCGGAAAAAGGTGGTCAGGTCGTCCCAGGATGTAATTATCACCCTGGCGGGGGGGGTTGTTCTGGGCGGCGCAGCCCTGGCCGTAACGGGTAAGTGGTATTTCGGCCTTTTAGGGCTGGGCATGGGCTGGCTGGTATTAAAGTGGTGGAAGGAAAAGCAGGCGCAAGACCGTATGGATCTTCTGAGAAGCCAGTTCATTGATGTTTTGGGGCAGCTTGAAAGCGCCACCTATGGCGGGATGAATCCCTACCAGGCGGTGGAGGACGCTGTTCCCAACATGCCCAGGCCGGCCCGGGATGTATTTTACGAAATACTGCGCCGGACCAGGACCGGTGATACTCTGGCCCAGTCTATAGAGGCGGTCAGAAAGGAAACCGGCTGGGAGGATTTAAAGTCGCTGTCCATTGCCATCAGGCTGTATAACCGTGTGGGCGTGGACCTGGCTGAAACATGCCGGCACTCCATGGATGGGTACGAGGACAAAGAGAGCTTCAGAGGTATAATAAACGCTGCGGTGGCGCAAAACATGATGACCCTTAAGGTGTTAACCGCACTGCCCTTTATTTTTGTAGGGCTGGCCCGGCTAATGGCCCCGGGCTTTACCGACCCGCTGTTCAACTCCCTCGAAGGGAATGTGGTATTTCTGGGGGCCAGCGCCTGGATTCTATACGGCAATATAGTTACCCGGAGGATGATCAGTAAATCACTGGGGCAGGGGGTATAAAATTGCTGCTGGTTCTATTCACCAGGGTCAAAGAAATAGACGGGGCTGTCCTGGCAGCAGCTCTGACCGCCGCCTCAATACTGGTGGCGCTGGCGGGCAGCAGCCTTAAGCTTCCCGGAGGGGTTGAGCTTAAGGGCAGGGCCGGTGAGTTTCTGCAAAAAACCGGGGTTAAAATGGGAAACGAAATAAACCGCACCATCATTTCGAAAAAATTGGCCCAGGCAGACCTGGATATTCAGCCCGAATACTTTATCGGGCTGCAGTACGGACTGTCCCTGATTAGCCTGGCAGTGCTTCTTCCCCCCACAGTGACGGGCCTGCTGGACATTTACTGGGGGGTGCTGGCTGCTGCAATACTGTATCTGGCCCCCGGCGCCTGGCTTAACAAAAAGGCAAAATGGCGGGTCGAGGCCATCAAAGGGGAAATACCAGATTTTTGCATGCTCCTGGGCAATGCGCTTAGGGGGGCGGATCTGCTGCTGGCCCTTGAAGAGGTGGCCAAAACCATGAAGGGCGAGCTGGCCGGGGAAATAGAGCGGGCCCTTATGGATATGGCCACCGGGGACAGCCGGGCGGCGGCCTTAAACAAGATGGCCCTGCGCTGCGGCATACCTGAGCTCACCGGCCTGGTCGGCAAGCTGCAGCAGGCCATGAGATACGGGAGCCCGCTGGAGCCGGTGGTAAAGCACCATGCGGAAAAGATACTGGCCCGGAGAAAGCATGAAACACAAAAAGTTGCCGGTGAGCTGACCATCAAACTGCTGTTCCCCATAATAGTGTTTATACTTGTTCCTTTATTTGTTTTGCTGGGGTTTCCTATTATATGGAACCTGATGGCTGCCTTCGGCGGCTGAGTTTTTATTGCAAAAGCACGTGGTATAAGGGCTTTATTTTCAAAAAGGGGGTGAGAGACAGTGTTGGAACTGATCAGGAGTATTCATTCCGACCAGAGAGGGCAGGGGATGGCCGAGTACGGGCTTATCATAGCCCTGGTCGCCGTTGCGGCAATAGTGGCCTTCAGACTTCTGGGCACAGGGATATTTAACAAAGTTACTGAGGCAAAAGATGCCCTGAATTAGTCTTAGAACGTATTTTCCGGGGCCCTTAGCTTTTAAGGACCCTATTTTTTTGGGGGTGTTTTTATTAAACTGGTGAACTGCAGCAATGAAGAAATTATTTCAAGCCGGTGCCGAACGGCCAACAATTTTCTTACCCGGCTGACCGGCCTGATAGGCAGAAAAACTATGCCGGACAGATCCTCTCTGGTATTAATGCCCTGCAGCCAGGTGCACACCTTTTTCATGCGCTTCAATATCGATGTAATATTCCTTGACCGGGAATCAAGGGTGAAGCTGGTTATAGAGGACATGCCCCCCTGGAGGATCAGCAGGCTGGTAGGGGGATCCCGTGTGGCTGTGGAAATGCCCGGGGGGACGTTGAAAAAAAGAGTCGGTTCCGGTGACCTGTTAAGATTTGAGGAGTGAGGCAATGGCCTTTTATTTAAAGGATATTCTTTTTACGAATAGGGGTGAAGATGGTTGTATTGCAATTACTGCCTTTTCCTTGCCTTTGGACTGACAGCGGTTTGCACCTGGACTGATTTAAGGACCAGAAAAATATATAATGCCTTTACTTACCCGGCGGCCGCTGCAGGAATAATTATAAACGCGCTTACGGGCAGCTATGCCAATATATACGGCAGCCTGGCCGTGTTTGCCATCTACCTGTATTTCTTCAGGTCGGGAAAAATGGGGGCCGGTGATTTAAAGCTGGCCGCAGCCCTTTCCCTGCTTCTGGGAGTTCAGCCGGTGCTGTTGGGGTCTCTTGCCGCCGGTATACTGTTGATGACTTATGGCTTTGCCTTCACCTGGCGAAGGACCGGGCAGCTGCAGACCGCCCTTCTGGTTGCGGCCGGCAAGCTCCCCGGCGGAGAGGTCCCCTACGGGGCGGTGCTGGGGCCGGCCACGGTGGCAGCGGCAGTCTTTTTATCTTAAAGCCGGATGCGGTTGTTTAAGTACGTGCGGTTCTGAGTTGGAGATAAAGCCGGGCTACCACGGTGTTCCTCTAATGTCTATATTGGTTTGATGCAAAGACCTGCGCCGGGGACATTTATCCCCCCGATAACCTGGACAGGGTAACGGTTGCTGTTAAAAATGAAAAGCTGGAATTCGACAGCGGCATCCATGGAGAGATTCACAGGTAGAGCATCAGGGTAAAAAGGGCTCACCCAACAGTATAATTGGGCGGGCCTTATTATTTAAAGGGGGTGATGGCGTGATGGGACTGGTAAAAGAGAACAGGGGCTCCATAATGGTGGAGTTTGCCTTTGGGGGCATTTTTTTCATAGGCTTTGTTTTAGGGATGATAGTGATAGGCATCTGGATATACAATGCGTCCCAGGTAAGCCAGGCAGCCAGAATAGCGGCACACAATGTGGCGGTGACCAATAACCCTGCCGAATCACAAAACATGGCCTTAAAATACCTGAATAATACGCTGATAGCATGCCCTGTCAAAGGAGCGGCGGCTTATAGTACCACGGAAAACGGCTGCGGGGTGGCCGAGGCATATATGAGTCCACTATTTCCGGGATTTCATAAGCTCCTTGATCCCAGGGGCAAATCAACCACAGACGGCAGGATACATATCCGGAAGGAGGCATCCAGGGTACTTGAGTACAGATTCAGGCCGGGCAGCCGGCAGTAAGCCGATAAGCCGGTTTAATAAGCAGGAGGGGGCAATTCTTCTGGAATTGGTTATCGTCCTCTCTTTATTAACAGCAGTCTTTCTGGCCACTATAACCTTCTCACTTCTTTTTGCCGACTATTACGGGGCGCAAAAGGTTGCCGGAGAGGGCGCCAGGGAGGCCAGTATAACAAAGGATACCGGCCTGGCCGGGGAAAAGGCGCGTCAGGCTGCCTGGCTGTGGGGACTTGACCCCGACAGAACTGAGATAGAATTCACCCGGGGAGGCAGCGGTATCACCTGCACGGTGAATTATACCGCCAGGCCCTTCAGTAAGACCTTTCCCCTTTTGCTCAACGAAGGGAAGCTTAATGATTGCCATTTAAGCGCCAAGGCCATATACACCTGGTCTGATACAAGGTAAGCCGAAAGGAGGTGATCACTTGCCGCACTTTATAAATTCACAGGAGGGCAGTATACTGCCAATGTTTAGGAACCTATTATTACGATATAGATGGCCAAAGGCACAGGGCCGCCAAAAGCATAGAAGGCTGCCAGTAGTGCGGGAGGTCGGATAAATGAAAAGTGCTTATGGAGGTTTATTTTTTTTGTCAGCCGCCATACTGCTGGTGGTCACCAAATATCCGGACATTTATACAGTTCTGGCGGCTGCCGCCTGCGCTGTGACAGCCGGGATTACAATGACAAAATTGGCATACCGGGGTGCTGTGCTGGGGGGCTTACTGGTGGCAGCTTCGCTGACACTGCAGTCCGTGCTTGCATACAGGTGTCTGGACTGCATTAGGGCCGACATTTTATTGCTTTCCGGAACAATATTCCTCTCCATAGTGGAGCAGGGTAAAATGAGAAAGCCCCTGAGGGTGATGGCGGCATTGATGACTTTGCTATTGGCCGTTAATGTGGTTACTCACAGCCCGATTACCGGCTTAAATAAAGCCGGCGCGGCTCCGGCGGACAGAATTGAAAGGTACCTGGAGGCGGCTGTGGACGGCAGCTATGTAACCCTGGACACTCAGGTAAAGCCCGTCCTTTTCTTTTCCCCCACCTGCGGTCCCTGTAAAGAAACGGTTGCACAGCTGATCGGTATTGACCCTGAAGGGAACGCCTGGGCTCCGGTACAGGCCGGTGGCGACCCGGAGGACGGCCGGGAGTACCTCCGTCAGAGCGGCTACAGGGGCAACCTTTACCAGCGCGGCTGGAGCGGCCCGGTCCCGGCGCTGTTTTTATCAAGGGAGGGAAAGACCATGGAAATAAGGGGCACCGGAGAGATTTTGGAGGCCGTCAGGGGTGCTGGAGATTGAAGTGGCAGAAACAGAGTTTGCAAAGAGGAAATTAAGGAGTGAATTAAAATAAACAGGCTCAAACTACCCGCCAAAAACATGAGCTTCTGGGTGGCCGCGCTGCTGAGCATTGCAGCCGCTGCGTCTGTATTGTTAGCCCTATACCGGATGTACATACCCGTAAAGGTTCTGGCGCCCAACAAAGTAATTCCCGCCGGCGCAGTAATCAGCCAGGCTGACATAGGGTATGTGACCCTGGCCAGGAGGGATATGCACGAAATGGCTTTGACCGACCCGGGCCAGGTAATAGGAAAATATGCCAGGGTAAACCTGTATAACCTGGAGCCCATACTATCCCAAAAGATAACCGCAGACCCGTCCAGCGAAACTAAAAACAGTGTCGGCCAGGATGAAACCTGGCTTACTCTTAACAAAAACGAGGCCAGGTGGCCT
>JAMCVT010000016.1:23994-41461 GCA_023475565.1 Actinomycetota bacterium | reverse complement strand
GCCTGTAACGGAGGCAGCCGTGCCTTCCTACTAAGGACCTTTAAGTCCTTTCGGAGGCCGCTCCCGGGGGTTTTTTCGGCGGCTTCCCACAGAGGAGCTTGCAGTCTTGGGGCTCCCCCTCCCTGTCCGGAAAGTGATCGCTTACTGGTCCCGGTCATCGCTTTATTAAATATACTTCCCCCAAAATTCTATGCAATTGCTTAATATTTGTCAACAGCGAAGCGGAAAGGGGACACACCAAGGAAGAAGAATGGGGACACACCTGCTGAAGTTTAAGTATTCCTTTGTGGACAGGAATGCCCCCGGGTTGTTGTGATATAATACTTCTACGGGGTGATAGCAACAATGATAACCAAGGAAATGTTGGACCGAATAAATTGGCTGGCCCGCAAGCAGCGGACCACTGGTTTGACCGGGAAAGAAAAAGAGGAGCAGCACAACCTTCGCCAAAAGTACCTGCAGTGCATAAGGGCCCAGGTGGTGGACGCCCTGGACTCGGCGGGCATAAAGCCTAAAGCCGGTGAGCATTCCGACTGCTCATGCCCTACCTGCAAGGGGGATAAAAAAGTGCACTGATCCCTCTACAATAGGACAGCCCTCTTTACTATAAAAATTTTAAAGCCCTCCCGCTGGTCCCCTACCGCCATATCATACGGTGCAGGCGGGAAGCTTCATGACAGGGGACAAAAATGTCCTACCCCCATATCCCGTTAAGAAAGGGGTTGTTCTTACTCTCCTCCCCGACGGTTGATGCCGGGCCGTGGCCTGGATATACCGGGGTTTCCGGGGAAAACACCAAAAGTTTTTCCTTTATGGACCTGATCAACTGGTCATGATCGCCGCCGGGAAAGTCCGATCTGCCCACCGACCCTGCAAACAGGGTGTCCCCGGTGATGAGCTTACCGCCCGCCAGTATGCTTATTCCCCCCGGGGTGTGGCCCGGGGTATGGATAATTTTAAGCTCCACCTTGCCCACCATTACAGTGTCCCCGTCGATTAAAAGCTTGTCGGCGGCCTTAAACTTAATGCTGGTATCGGTATACATGGAGAGGTTCCTTCCGGGGCTGGTGAGCATGCCGGCATCCCTCTCGTGGATCATCACCTGCGCCCCGGTGGCATCAAGCACCTGGCCCAGTGCCCCTATATGATCTATATGACCGTGGGTCATTATTATACAGCTGCATTTCAGCTTAAGATCTTCCAGTTTGCGCAGAATCCTGCCACCCTCGTCGCCGGGGTCGATTACCGCGGCTTCACGGGTCTCCCCGCAGCCTATTATGTAGCAGTTGTTATCCATTGGCCCCACCGAAAGTCCTTCAAAAATCAAAAATATTACCCCCTCGAAAATTATTTTTCTTTAAAACTCCTTCTTGCTGTCCAGTAGAAGTGTAACCGGACCGTCATTGATTATTTCCACCCGCATATGGGCCTGAAATACCCCTGTGGCCACCTTTACGCCAAGGTCCTGCATCCCCGCCACGAACACCCCGTACAGATCCCGTCCGGCTTCCGCTGGAGCGGCACTGGAAAAGCCCGGCCGGCGGCCCTGCCGGCAGTCCCCGTACAGGGTAAATTGGGAAACCACCAGGGCGCTTCCCCCCACGTCCAGAAGGGAGCGGTTGAGCTTACCCTCCCGGTCCTCAAACACCCGCAGGTTGGCGATCTTCCCGGAGAGGTAGGCCGCATCATCCGGCCTGTCGTCCCGGCCCACCCCCAAAAGGATGACAAATCCCGGGCCTATTTCACCCACTATATTTCCCTCCACCGAAACAGAGCCCCTGGCCACCCTCTGAACAACAGCCCTCAATAAAAAACACTCCCCATACGCTTATACTGATATTCTTACCGGTCAGTACTCAGAATTCAGAAGCCAGAAGCCAGAATTTTTTTAATGGCTATCACTGGTGCAACCTGATCCGTGTCAATATTTCAGTCCCGGCTTTCTTTAATAAACCATAGAGTACAGTTAGCAAAACCATTCTACCCTGAAAATACCTGGGTCTTTATTAGCCACAGAGGACACAGAGATCACAGAGATTAACTAACAGGCACTACTCGAAAAGAAAGAAGTAGATAATTCTAAGAACCTCTATCAGCCGTCTCCAATTTATTTAATAAAATTCTTTTTGTCATTCAAGCAGGGCTAAAACCTCTGTGCCCTCTGTGGCTTAAAAAGGATCCTAAATTTTCATTCTCCTTGGTGCCGCACTTTGCGGCGGGGTGTCTGAATTCTGGATTCTGGGTTCTGGGTTCCGACAGCAGTTCCTTGCAGGATTAGTCATTAACTTGTTCTCCTTACCTCGTATACATCTTTTACCCTGTTTATTTTGGAAATAATATATTCAAGCTGTTCCTTGCTTTTCATCTCCAGTATCATTTCCACTATGGCGGTATCCTTCCGGCCCCTGGCGTTGACCCAGTTGGCGCTTATTTTCATTTCCACCAGCACCGCCAGTATATCGCTTAAAAGACCCGCCCGGTCAGACCCGGCTATCTCCAGCTTTACCTGGAAGGAGGTCTGCACCTCACTGTCCCAGGTCACCTCCACCAGCCTGCTGTCCTCACCCTGCCCGAAAAATTTCAGGTTGCGGCAGTCGCTCCGGTGAATGGATACCCCCCGTCCCCTGGTGATATATCCCACAATCGGGTCCCCGGGAATGGGATTGCAGCAGTGGGCCAGCCTTATCAGTAAATTATCAACACCCCGCACCCTTATTCCCTGGGTGGGGCGGCCCCAGTCGGGCTTGCGCTGATCTCCCACCAGCGCCTGGTATTTTTCCGGCAGGATTATTTTCCTGTCGGGCCTGGCTTCTCTTATCCTGTTCAGTACAGTGGTGGCGGTAATTGATCCCTCGCCTATGGAGGCATATACGTCATCGACGGTGAGAAGGGTATATCTTTTGCCGGCCTCCAGGAGAGCCTGGTCTTTAAAAAAATCCTGCTCCATCCCCAGCCTTTTGGCTTCACGCTCTAAAAGCTCTCTACCCCGGGCGATGTTCTCCTCCCGGTGCTCCTTTTTGAACCACTGGCGGATGCGGTTTTTGGCCTGGGAGGTTTTTACCATGTTTATCCAGTCGCGGCTGGGCCCGGCCGGGTGCTTGGAGGTTATTACCTCCACTATGTCGCCGTTCTTCAGCTTGTATTCCAGGGGTACTATTCTCCCGTTGACCTTTGCCCCCACGCAGCTGTGACCCACCTGGGTGTGCACCCGGTAGGCAAAGTCAATGGGCACGGACCCGGCGGGAAGCTCATAAACGTCTCCCTTGGGGGTAAATACAAAAACGGCGTCGGCAAACAGGTCCACCTTAAGGGTTTCCATAAACTCCCGGGCATCCCGCAGGTCATGCTGCCACTCCAGCAGCTGCCTCAGCCAGGCCAATTTCTTATCAAAGTCCTTGTCACCCCGCCCGCCTTCCTTGTACCTCCAGTGGGCGGCAATGCCGTATTCGGCCGTCCGGTGCATCTCCACGGTGCGTATCTGTACTTCCAGGGGCTCTCCCCGGGGACCCACCACGGTAGTGTGCAGTGACTGGTACATGTTGGTCTTGGGCATGGCTATAAAATCCCTGAACCGCCCCGGTATGGGCTTCCATAGGGTATGCACGGTGCCGAGGGAGGCATAGCAGTCCCTTATGGAGTGGACAAGTATCCTCACCGCCAGCACATCGTATATTTCACTTAGTTCCTTCTGCTGTTCCTTCATTTTTTCGTAAATACTGTAAAGATGCTTGGGGCGGCCCTGGATATCGGCCTCTATACCCACCGAGGCCAGCTTTTCCCTGAGTATTTGTATAACATTTATAATGAATTCTTCCCTTTTGCCCCGGGTCTGGGACACCTGATCGGCCAGCTGGTAATAGTTTTCAGGGTAAAGATATCTGAAGGAAAGGTCCTCCAGTTCCCACTTCAGATGGTATATACCCAGCCGGTGGGCCAGGGGACCATATATCTCAAGGGTTTCCAGGGCAATTTCCTTCTGCTTTTTTTCAGGCTGATACTTAAGGGTGCGCATGTTATGGAGGCGGTCCGCCAGTTTAATCAGTATCACCCTTATGTCCTTGGCCATGGCCAGAAACATCTTGCGCAGGTTCTCAGCCTGCTGCTCCTCCTTGGATTTGAACTCCAGCTTCCCCAGCTTGGTGACCCCGTCCACCATAAGAGCCACTTCTTCCCCGAAGGCACTGCTTATTTGATCAAGGGAGCAGGAGGTATCCTCCACCACGTCATGAAGAAGCGCAGCCAGGAGAGTTTTCTCATCCATCTCAATTTCCGCCAGTATCATGGCCACGGATAGAGGGTGGGTGATATACTCCTCTCCTGAAATACGGGTCTGCCCCATATGGGCCTCCCGGGCACACTCATACGCCCGGCGTATAACAGACAAATCAGCCTGGGGATTATAGTGAATAAGTTTTTGCACAAGATCATCCAGTGTCATATATATTCCCCGCTAAAGCATGGATTGGTGGGCAAAACGCCCGCTTTTACCGGAGGCTGGCAAGCCCCAAACTTTCCCACCAGTTCCCGGCTGCGGCCTTAATATCCTGCCCGGCCCGGAAAACGGCTGAGAGATTTATATCCCGCTTACTGTCAATCTTGGCCGGGAAAACATGGTAACCCCCATCTGCCGGCCTGTGTTTAAGCAGTCCGAGGTCGGAAAAAACCGACAAGCCGAATGCTATGGTGTGAATTCCGGCCCTGGTCAGTCCCCGGGCCCTCATAAATCCCGCGGCATGTTCAGGGTCAAGCAGTTCAGGCTCCTTTAACCTGGACAGGTATGTATAGAGATCGGCCAGCCTGTCACGGCCGGGAGCCATGGACTCCAGGAACTCAATACCGGAGCTGAAGTCCTCCTCACCAAACAGGCCATACACCAAAGCCCCTTCCCCGGCGGCACTTTCCAGTCCCTCCGGGCTGTAAGGCACATCGTAAAGGATGACTGTGCCGGGCTTTATATCCAGTGAGCCAAGGCATTCATAAGTGCAGACAACTGACCGGACAAGGCCGCCGGCAAAGGCTTCCCGCACATCTCCGGCCCTGTCCGGAACACCGGCATGCATGAACGCGGCCCTTACCCCGGACCTGTTCAACAATAAGGCTGTTTCCACCGCCCGGACCGGAGAGTTGACCAGCACCATACTCCCTTCATTACGTCCGGCCAGGGCAAGGAGTGATCCCATCCTGTCCCGGGAGCCAGGTCCAAGTATTTGCGGGGCCCTTACCTGCCGGTTTCCGGAAAGCGCTATTTCATTTACAAAACACTTTAGGTAATCCCCGGCAAATACAAAATTGGGGGACACCACAGCAAACCTTTTAAGAGCGCCGGCAATAAATTCCGGCATATGGGCCAGGGGGCCTATTCTTTTAAGCGATTCCAACGCTCCCGGCAAAAAATTTTTATCATCAGCACCGGTGCCCCCGCTGGCCGGGCTGCATGTTTCCCAATCATTTACGGTGGGGCGGATATCCTTTACCTCCAGCTGAATGGACCGGCGTCCATTCCATTCGTTGAATGACGGAAAAAAGGCCACGTCCACCTCGGAGGCGGCGGCTATCTCCCCGGCGCAGGAAGCCATTTTAAAGGCTATCCCGTCCATAAAGGTATCCTTATCCCTGATCATCATTTTGAGGTGCCCCCCGTTCCTGCCTATCTTCCGGAAGGAAACAAGCTTCACCCCCCTGCAGGCCAGCACAGGCCCGGGGTTGCAGTGTCCAAAGGGCTCCAGCATCTGTATTTCCCTGATAAACCCGTCGTTTATTTCATCAAGGGTAACCAAAGCGTCCAGATCAATACCGGGGGTAAACACCCCCTCTTCTGTGCTCAGCCCGGCGTACCCATTTACAGCCCTTCGAAAACCTTCCACCTTATCCTGGCTTATAGTAAAGCCCACGGCCTGGGCGTGCCCTCCAAACCTGACCAGGTGATCGCCACAGTGATTTAGGGCCTCATAAAGGTGAAGGCCGGGCACGCTTCTGCCAGAACCCTTACCCTGCCCGTTTTCCAGGGCAATCATAAGCACCGGCCTGTAAAACCTCTCCACCAGCCTTGAGGCCACAATACCCACAACACCGGAGTGCCACCCCTCAGAAGCCAGCACTATTACTTTTCCGGACGCAATACCGGGGTCGGCGTCCAGCATGCCCATGGCCTCGGCCAGCACCAGGCTCTCAATTCTCTGCCTTTCCTGGTTGCCCCTATTCAGATTGGCCGCCAGACCGGCTGCCTCCGCCGGGTCAGCGGTAAGAAACAGGTCTACGGCCAGGCTGGCATCCCCTATCCGTCCGGCAGCATTCAGTCTCGGCGCCAGGGCAAATCCCACCTCCCTGGTCCCAAGGCTGTCCGGTTTTACTCCGGCCACCTGCATCAGGGCTTTTAGTCCGGGACTGTTTGTTGTGGCAAGGGAGGGAAGCCCGTATCTGACTATAATCCTGTTTTCCCCTGTAAGGGGTACAATATCGGCCACGGTACCCAGGCAGGCAAGATCCAGGTACTGTATCCAGTCACCGGCACCTGGGCCGGCATCCTCTAAAAGGGCCTGGGCCAGTTTCAGGGCCACCCCTACTCCGGCCAGTTCCTTGAACCTGTACGGGCAGTCAGCCCGCTTGGGATTAATTACAGCCACCGCCCCGGGCAATTCCTCCGGCGGCTCATGGTGATCCGTGATGATTACATCAGGGCCTTCTTCATCTTTATTGGAAGCTATTTCCTCCACCGAGCTTATACCGCAGTCTACCGTAATCACCAGTTTGTAGCCTTCCCGGCCCGCCCTGCGCAGGGCGTCCAGGTGAAGCCCGTAACCTTCCTCCATACGGTGGGGCACGTAATAGCCCACCTGCCCCCCAAGGCTTTGCAAAACCTTAACAAGGAGCGCCGTGGCCGTAGTACCGTCGGCGTCATAATCACCGTATACAAGCACCTTCTCACCTCTGGCCAGGGAATGCCTTATCCTGCCGACCGCCTCAGACATGTCCGCCATGCCAAAGGGGTCATACATCTGATCCAGGCTTCCCGTCAGGAAACCCCTGGCTTCCTCAGCGGTGGCTATTCCCCTGTTGACCAGCAGCCTGGCCAGAACCGCAGATATTCCCAGTTCCTGCCGGAAAATGTATTGTAGGGCAGGGTCTGCCTGCCGGACGCGCCATACTTTCCGCCTAATCATTTTACCCCCGCACAATTATACGTTGCTTAAAATTATATACCCTGCCCGGTTAACCTGTAAACCTGAGTTGGTCTATATTACGCCTGACCTCGACATTACTGCCGGCTAACAGAAAAAAGGGGCTGCCGCCCCTCAGGGCTATCGGTCCTTCACCCCGCAATGAGGGGGAACCTCCCCCTTCTTAACCCCCTGGGAAATTATCCACATGGCATAATTTCCATATCCAAAAAAATACTCAACAGGTAAAAGCAGGTAATAACTCTTAATCCGGCGAATTCCCAAGAAGCGAGGGCGGTTGCAATGACATTAAAAAGGCTAACCCTGGGACGGGCCGGTGAAGAGGCGGCGGCAAATTATCTTAAAAAAAGAGGGTTCCACCTGCTGCAGAGGAACTTCAGCTGCATGCTGGGAGAACTGGATATTGTGGCCATGGACGGCCCCTGCATGGTATTCGTGGAGGTCAGAACAAAGTCCGTCAGCTCCTTCGGACTGCCACAGGAAAGCATTACCAGGAAAAAGAAACAAAAATTAAAGCAGGTGGCCTCCTTTTACCTGCTGGCAAAAAATATAAAAGACAAACCCCTGCGCTTCGACGTAATAGCAGTATCTGTAGGACCGGACGGCCGGGTAGCAAATATTGATCATATAGTAAACGCTATATGATCACTCAGGGCGCGTGAAAAGGCATCTCCCTCAGATCATACTCAATATTATCCAAATATTTCTCTTCCCAGTTCATTTACTTCACCTTGCCTATCCCGAAATGACACTTTCACCCGGCATATTGCTTACAGTGTATTCCGTAAAAACAAAAAATGATTTTACCTTAAAATCTTAAATGGGAAAATTGTCCCATGAAAATAGTAAATAAATTCTATTTATTATTTATTTATTTGACGAACAATATTAATAAAACCATTAATAAGGGTGTTTGATTATGGCTATCAAGTCTCTTATCTCCAGACTGACATCCATAGGCTACAGCCAGGGAGAAATAGAGTACTCCCTGAGTGAGATACTGCAGCACAAAAACCCCCATGTCTTAAACAAAACGGATCTTAAAATACTTATTGCCATGATGGAAGAAAGGATTCAGCTTGAAAGAGCCGAACATATAAGAAATATAGTAAAATGTGACTGATCATCAACTAAAGAGGCATAAAAGATACCCGTTTATCAGGCGGGTATCTTTTAAATCTCAATCCCTGACTGCCTTCACGACCTCATAAAATGCGGAATATCAGAGGGTATTTCCATTACCGGCTCTACAAATCCCATATATCTGCCGCCCTCCTACCATGGAGACCGGTAAACCATTTTTACCCCATTTTTTCCATGGTATACCAGTTGATAGACTGGCCGGCCCGATACCTCCCTGTATTGAAGAATTGCAACATTATCTTTCTAAAGCAGGAATTAGGGATCTTATTATCGTATATATAGACAAGTTTTAAGTGTGTTTTACCTGTTTTATGTTTGGCCGGGCCGGTAAGTTCGAAAGACCGGCAAATATAACCGGATTCGTTCTTCTTAGCCGATTAGGATGAGGGGGAAACAAATATTGAAAATTATTCGCCAGTTGACCGATGAGCTTCAGCCGGGAATGGTTATAAACCAGGACATATACAACAGGAATAAGGTACTGCTGCTGGCCAAAGGCGCAACTTTAAGCGATGAAAATATAAAAACAATCAAACGACTGGGGTACTCCGTTGTCAGTGTACAGAAAGACCGCGGGCAGGTAGAAACCGAGTTCTGGACCAGATTCGACGAGGAAAAATACGAAGATTTCCAAAAATCCTATAACCATTCCCAGGAAGAAATAACCGGTATCCTTAAAAAGATAAATGAAGGGGAAAAGGTGAATGTAGACAAAGTATACGAAGTTCCCCACACCATATTAAAGGAAGCGCGGTCCCCTTACAACCTGTTTATTTATTTAAGCCAGGTTGAACAGCTGGACGACCACACCTATTCCCACAGCATAAATGTATCACTCATATGTTCAGCCATATGCCAGTGGATGGATATTGACCCGGATAACACCAAAGATATAATTGTGGCCGGGCTGCTGCATGATATAGGAAAAAGCCGGATCAACCCGGATATACTTAATAAGCCAGGACAACTGACCCCCGTAGAGTGGGAGGAAATGAAAAAGCATACCATTTACGGGTACCGGATTCTGGAGGAAGCCCAGGCCCCGTATAGCGTCCGGATTGGTGCGCTGTTCCATCACGAGCGCATGGACGGAAAGGGATACCCAACCGGTCTTCCGGGCCGGGAAATACCCTTAACCGCAAAAATTGTTGCCGTGGCCGACGTTTATGACGCTATGACCTCCAAACGGACGTACAGGGCCAAAGCCTGTCCCTTTAAGGTAATCGACAGGCTGCAGAGCGATTTTTACACTGTGCTGGACACCAAGATTTTATTAATCTTCCTGTCCAGGATTGCGGAGTGTTATGTGGGTGATATAGTCCGCCTCAGTGACGGCCGCACCGGCCAGGTGGCGGTAATCAACCGGCTGCAGCCATCCCGCCCTATGGTGCGCACCAGTGAGGGTTTAGTTAACCTGTTTGAAGAAACCGGTATTGAAATAGAGGGAATTGTCCCCGCTGAATAATACATTGTTTCAGAAAAAACATAGGCTTCTAAATAAAAGGACTTAGGCAAAGTCCTTTTTGTTTTATAATTTTACGACATTTTACAACATATATTGCCAATTATAACAACTTAAGATATATTTCGACATATATGTTAAAGGTAAACGTGTATAATTAATGTGGAGCAATAAAAAAATTCCTGTACGGAGGGAGCGTAGTTGTTGAAAGATGAAGATAAATCCAGGGAGCAGCTTATTATAGAAATTCAGCAGCTGCGCAAAAAGATTGAAGAAAGCAATGCCATTGTCCGTGATATTGCAAAATACAAAAATGCCGAAGAGGCCCTTAAAGAACAGCTTCATTTTTTACAGCTGTTAATCAACACAATCCCCAACCCCGTCTTCTATAAGGATACCCTGGGCCTGTTCCGGGGCTGCAACACCGCCTTTGAACAACTGGTCGGCCTGCCCAGGGAAAAGATAGTGGGAAAATCAGCCCACGACATATATCCACCGGATTTTGCCGACAGGTACAGCTATATGGACACCCTTCTTTTCAGGAAGCCGGGGATCCAGGCCTATGAATCTCCCTTTCCCTGCCCGGATGGAATGCACAATATGCTCTTCAACAAGGCCGCCTACCTTAATACCGGGGGAGAGGCGGCCGGCCTGGTGGGGGTAATCATAGATATAACCGAGCGAAAGCAGACCGAGGCAGCCCTCCGCAATAATGAGAGGTTTTTGAACAGTATATTTGACAGCATACTGGACCCCTTTAGCATCATAGATAAGGATTTTAATATAATTCGTATAAATTCCAAGACTCAGGAGCTGTTTAACAACTATGCCCCCTTAATCGGAAAAAAATGTTATGAAGTTTTCCATTACAGCCCGGTAATATGTGACGGCTGCCCCAGCGTACAGACCCTGAAAACAGGGCAGGCAGCCCAGGCCATAGTCCCCAAAAAGGGCCCCGGCGGGGAAATTTTCGGATGGGAGAAACATTACAGCTACCCCTTTGTGGATATGGCCACTAACCAGCTAAACGGTGTGATCATATATGTGCGGGACATAACCGCCAAACTGGAAGTAGAGCAGGAAATGGCCCGCCTGGAAAGGCTCAACCTCATTGGGGAAATGGCCGCCGGAATCGGGCATGAAGTGAGAAACCCCATGACCACTGTGCGGGGTTTCCTGCAACTGCTGGGGAATAAACAGGAGTGCGCCAGGTACCGGGATTTCTATGATCTGATGATCGAGGAACTGGACAGGGCCAACTCCATAATAAGCGAATTTCTTTCCCTGGCCAAGAACCGGCCGGTGGATCTCAGGCCGGTAAACCTCAACTCGGTGGTAAATACCCTTCTCCCGCTGATTATGGCCGATGCCGCCAACCTGGATAAGAACATCAAAACAGAGCTGGAGACTATACCAAGTATTCTCCTGGACGAAAAGGAAATCCGCCAGCTCATATTAAACCTTGTCAGAAACGGGCTGGAAGCTATGTCCCCGGGTGGAAGCCTTACCATAAAAACATCATCGGACAGCACAGGCTTTGAACTGTCAGTGGCAGACCAGGGTGAGGGGATAAAGCATGAGCACCTCCGAAGAATAGGCACTCCTTTTTTTACCACCAAGGAAAACGGCACCGGCCTGGGGCTGGCGGTGTGCTACAGCATAGCCGCCAGGCATAACGCCTCCATAAAAGTGGATACCTGCCCCAACGGCACCACCTTTTCTGTAAAGTTTAGGGTCAGATAAAATAAACACCCTCAGGGCAAAAAAGAAGGTTTCTATTTAAAATTGCCGAAAAATGCATAATGTAATTATCTTGACCCGGCAGTAGATTAAGGTGGATTTATATGCCCTACACATACATGCTTCGGTGCTCTGACGGGAGCTATTACACAGGCTGGACCATAAATCTGGAGGCCAGATTAAAAGCTCACAACGATGGAAAGGGCGCTCACTATACCAAAAGCCGCCTGCCGGTGCGGCTGGTTTACTGGGAGCCCCAGCCGGACCGCAGCCGGGCACAGCGCAGAGAGGCATTCATCCGTAAGCTTAAGCGGGAGCAGAAGGAAAACCTAATCGCCGGCTTTGAGTCCCGGCCTACCCAGGTTGCCTGCCCCTTTTGCGCCCATGAAACAGCGGCCGGTGCTGTGGCCCAGAACCGGACTGTGTTTGCCATAGAAGACCGCGACCCGGTAACCCCCGGCCACCTTCTCATAATTCCTTTCCGGCACACCCCGGACTATTTTTCCATGACACCCCGGGAGTGCCGGGACGCAGAAGATCTGATCAAAAAGCTGCGGGATATAATAACCGGATCCGACCCCTCGGTGACCGGGTTCAATATAGGGGTAAACTGTGGGGGCGATGCCGGGCAGACCATAATGCACGCCCACCTGCACCTTATTCCCCGCCGCAGAGGAGACACAGCCTCCCCCAGGGGAGGGGTCCGGGGAGTGATACCGGGGAAAATGTCATACCGGGAGGATTAATGATGCACAGGCTGGCCTTACTTGATGATAAACTATGTGTCTGCCGGCTGGACCCCAACTCAGACATACCGGGCTGGGCTTTATTGAGTACCGGCTTTTTTTCCATAACCAAAACAGCAGACGAGCTTTCGGTGGTCTGCCCTGAAAGCTGCGTCCCCCCGGGAGTCAGGCATGAAGGAACCTTCCGCTGCCTCAAAATAGAGGGGCCCCTGAATTTCTCCCTGGTGGGAGTGGTGGCCACCATAGCAGGGCTGCTGGCCAAAGCGGAGATAAGCATATTCACCATATCCACCTACGACACGGATTATATAATGGTAAAGCAGTCCGGCCTTGAAGAGGCCCTCAGGACGCTGGAGGCTGCGGGCTATTCAGTTGCCCGGGAAGAGGGGGACATTTGATGGGAGACAGGACTTTCCTTGGGTTGATCATAGCGGCGGTTCTGGCGGTGTTTACATGGTCCGGGGTAAACCCCCACGACAGGTTTACCTGGATGCTGGAGGTTCTCCCCGCCGTAATAGGCTTTATAATACTGGCCTTAACCTACCCCCGTTTTAAATTCACCCGGCTGGCCTATTTTTTAATCGCCCTGCACATGGTGGTTCTTATGGTGGGCGGCCACTATACCTACGCTCACGTGCCCCTCTTCGACTGGATCAGGGATACCCTGGACTTAAGCCGCAACCACTACGACAGGGTAGGCCACTTCACCCAGGGGTTTGTGCCGGCAGTGATTGCCCGGGAAATACTGCTTAAGACCTCACCACTGAAAAGGGGCAAGCTGCTCTTTTTTATCGTGGTCTGTATATGCCTGGCCGTAAGCGCCTTTTATGAATTCATCGAGTGGTGGGTGGCAGCCGCCACCGGCACCGCCGCAGAGTCCTTCCTGGGCACCCAGGGAGATGTATGGGACACCCAGTGGGACATGCTCCTGGCCTTTTGCGGGGCCATAGCCTCCCAGTTGCTGCTTTCCAGGGTCCACGACCAATATATCGATAATCAGCCCTATAGATTTTAAAACCATTAAACCGAAGAAATCACTTAAAGACTGCTTATTATATCTGATCCATGTTATATTAAGCATACCTTCAACTTTTCCAGGTATTTGAAAAGGGGGTGTACATTAAAATGGCAGCAGTTCACAGGGTCCGCCTCGGGATATGCAATATCTATCTGATACAGGGGAATAGCGGATATATACTGGTAGATGCAGGTAACGCAAACAGGGAAGAGGTGCTTTTTAATTACCTGGGAAGACACAGCATATCCCCGGACCAAATAAAGCTTATAGTTGTTACCCATGTGCACCACGACCATGTTGGCAGCCTTAGCGCCATAAAGAACATTTGCAAATGTCCCGCTGCCGTCCACGTAAAGGAGGCCAGGCTGCTCCAGGAGGGAAAATTTATCATGCCCCACGGCACTAACCTGTTGGGAAAAACCATCTCATTTATCGGGAAAAGGGCAGCCTGGACAGGGTTTTTCAAATACAGCCCCGTTAAGCCCGAAATTGAAATTACCCAGGAAATGAACCTCACAGAATTCGGGGTTAATGGCCTTATTCTCCCCACTCCCGGCCACACTGAGGGGTCCGTCTCGGTAGTGCTCCCAACCGGTGAGGCATTTGTCGGTGACCTGGCCGTCAACCTTATGGGCTCCGTTTTCCCCCCCTTCGCCCAAAATGCCCCGGAAATAATGATGAGTTGGAGAAAGCTTGCCAGACTGGGTGTAAATACTATATTTCCAAGCCACGGCGCACCTTTTGGCATCAACTTGCTTAAGAAAAAAATAGATTTTGGGGTCAAGTCACTGCAACCCGACAGCCAGCCGACATAAAACAATGATATTTTATTAAATGAAGCAGTAAATTCTGAAAAAAGGCCTTGTTCTGCTGATAATTAACAGAAACCCGGATCATGGAGCTCCGGGTTTCTACTGTTGAATAGTTTGACTTGCTTAATTATTTGGGATCGCCGTAATACCCACCGCCATAACCGGACATTGTTCCAAAGACAAGCAGAATAAGGATCAAAAAGAGAATAAAGCTGCCATCGAAATATGTTCCCCCGCTGCCTCCCATAATTACACCCCCTTTACCAACAAAATTACATACCCCGACCACCGGAGCCAGAACAACCGTGACCAGCTCCTAAATTTCTCATTCCCTCAACTTCATAATTAATAATATTCAGCAGTGTATAATTGGTTACTGCTGGTAAATAGAAAGCCCGGCGATATTACCGCCGGACTTTCTTGTGGAATAAATGTCATTGGGGCCTGTCCCCCAACTTATCCTGCTATATTTTAATAAAAGTCGCTTACACCATCAATAATAAGTTGATACGTTAGGGGACAGGCCCCCTTTGGTTTCTACCTAGTCGCGCCCTGCCCGCCGTCGACGAAGAGTGTGCGTGACGTAATCCAGTCAGAGTCGGGGCTTGCCAGGAAGACGCAGACCCGTCCGACATGTCTCTCCGGATCACCCATATAACCCACCGGGATCATATCCAGGAAGGCTTTGACTTCAGCCGGAGGCGATGTTTTTTCGAAATTATACCAAGCATCTGAAGCAGCAAGAGGCGCAATCGCGTTCACTTGAATTCCATACTGAGCCCATTCCAATGCTGCTGTTCTCGTCAGGCCGACTATTCCTTCTTTTGCGGCAGAATAAGCACCATGACCCTTTAGTCCATACAAGCCGGCCATGGAGCCGAAATTGATTATTTTACCTCCTTTTATTTTCAGATACGGAAAACAAGCCTGCATACAGTAGATTGTGCCGTAGACAGCAGATCTCATGATCTTATCGATATCCTCGTCCGTCGTGTCTTCCAACGCCTTGATATTATAGGCCATCGCATTGTTCACCAGGATATCGACCGTGCCAAACTCCTTGACTGTAGCTTCGACCAGGGCATTGACATTAGAGCGGATGCCAACGTCACCTTGGATTGCCAGTGCCTTGCCACCCATAGCCTGGATCTCGCTAACCATTGCAGCCACCTTCTCGTACCTGCGCCCCATAGTAGCTACTATTGCGCCTTCCTTGGCAAAGGCTCTGGCGATGCCCAAACCGAGACCATCCCCTGCTCCTGTGATAATAGCAACTTTCCCTTCAAGTACATTTCCCACGCTAATTCCTCCTCTTTCTTATAATGATTCGATAAGCCAAAGTCTGTTGGTAAAACATTCATGAGACGATAAAATGCACAAGCGCATTTTTCAACGGAACTATGTATTTTATGAACCATTGCGTGTTCTATATCGCATGCTAGAACGTGTTCTAATTCTATCAACCTGACATTATTTTGTCAACCAGTATTTTAGTTTTGCCAATCTCTAAATCGATAAGTGCATGCCGTTTGGATGAATTTGTTAACGCCCTTTTGGGACATTCGTAATTTAAGGTGATGCTGAATTAAACAACACGTGTTATAAAAACCCGTAATAAAAGCTTGACACGCCAGTAATAATTGAGAAGGACTAACAGTTTTTGCGGACAATTCATGTTTCTATGGATAATAGCCTGGCTGAGCATACCAATAACAATATATCCAATTAAAGCTATGGTATGAGTATTGTATGATTTGTTTAGCATATCCAAAAACTACTTGATTTATGTTTTACCTTTTAATATCTGTAACAATATGGTCTTTTAGAAAGTTATTTATGCATCTCTTTAATATGTGCTACGGTGACATGTTTTAAAGCTTTTGACAAGGTTTCAAATAGAGAGAAATTTCATGCGGTAACCCTTCACGCTCCCATAACTGTGTTGACAATGCAGTGTATTTCTGATAGTATATATTAGTTGCTTATATATGAGTAATTAGTTAATATAAACCGTTGTCCTATAACCAACCGCTAAGATTTTCAATTACGGTAGCTTTAATAAACTGTGGACGATGTTGCTTATCGTGGTCACACTCTGAGCAACAAAATTTATTTTGTCTATATATAAAATTGGAAAGAGTGTGCAGAAGATTGATGAAGAATGAACTGGAGTCCGCCCGGAAAATAAAATCCCGTGATATGAAGGAAAAGATTTTCAAAACAACCAATAGGCTCATGAATCGTTATGGAAATGAGTATTTGACTGTTCGTAATATATGCAAGATGGCAAATATATCAACAGGCACATTCTATCATCATTTTAAAAATAAAGATGAATTGCTGAGCCATTATGTCTCGAAGTGCTACCAAAGATATAAGAAAGAAAATATGAACTTATGGAAAGAACTGAGTGCTCAATACAGAATTGTACACCTCCTTACCTGGATGGCAAAGTATTTTATGGAAATGGGCCTTGGATTCGTATCAAATTACTATTCATGTAAAAATTCTGTTTTAAATGTGAGAAATCTGGATTCACTGGCAGAAGCTCACATAGAGATTATCAATGATATTATTTCTCAATTGGAAACAGCTTATAAGGAAGGTATGATAAACTCTGAGCTGGATGCAAAGGATATTTATAATGAGTTGAATATAGTATTTTTCGGTACAGTTTTCGATTGGTGTTTATGCCTTGGCAATCATGATCTGGCAAAAATGATTAATAGAATGCTCACGATACATTTGAACTTTTATTTGACAGATGATTATAAAATGAAGATTGGTTCGTACCTCTAACTTATAAACTTCTTTCCATATATTGTTTATGTATCTTTAATACTGCCACTCAAATGCGGCAGTATTTTTCTTTTAAAGAGTAGCCCTGCTCCCGGGCCTATATTGCATATACCGCCATAACCAGCGTAAATCTTCTAAAGCCTGAAACCTTTCTTTATAAATTTCAATCTCCTCCCGCTCAAAAAAGGTATATTTTGTTATTTGGAGAAATAACAGGTATTATATCAATATTTTGAGGTGTCAATTATGCTAGCTATTGTCAACAGCACCGCCCTGACCGGCCTGGAGGGGCAACTGGTGAGGGTGGAGGCGGATGTCAGTAACGGTCTGCCTGCCTTCGACCTGGTTGGGCTTCCGGATGTATCCGTAAAGGAAGCCCGGGAAAGGGTCCGCTCAGCAATAAGAAATGCCGGCTTTGAATTTCCGGTTAAAAGGATAACGGTTAATCTGGCCCTAACCAGCGTAAATCTTCTAAAGCCTGAAACCTTTCTTTATAAATTTCAATCTCCTCCCGCTCAAAAAAGGTATATTTTGTTATTTGGAGAAATAACAGGTATTATATCAATATT
>JAMCVT010000016.1:0-23984 GCA_023475565.1 Actinomycetota bacterium | reverse complement strand
CGACCTGGTTGGGCTTCCGGATGTATCCGTAAAGGAAGCCCGGGAAAGGGTCCGCTCAGCAATAAGAAATGCCGGCTTTGAATTTCCGGTTAAAAGGATAACGGTTAATCTGGCCCCGGCGGATATAAAAAAAGAGGGGGCCATGTACGATCTGGCCATTGCCGTGGGCATACTGGCGGCAACAGAGCAGGTGGATCCGGTGGTCTGCGGGCGGTACTCCTTTATCGGGGAGCTTTCCTTAAATGGCGGGGTCCGGGGGGTGACGGGGGTGCTGCCCAACGTGCTGGCCTCCTGTGAAGGGGGAATAGCCTCGGTGGTGGTGCCGGTGGAAAATGCCGACGAGGCCGCCATCTGCGAGAAGGCCGAAGTTTTCCCGGTCTCCTCCCTGGGCCGGCTGGTCGACTTCCTGACTGGTGAGGCCGACATACCGCCCCACCGGGTGGACCTGGAGGAGATACTCAGGTCCCGGGAAGATGTGTTGACCGACCTGTCAGCGGTGCGGGGGCAGTATATCGCCAGGAGGGCACTGGAGGTGGCCGCTGCCGGGGGGCACAACCTAATCATGGTGGGCAGCCCGGGGTCCGGCAAGACTCTTTTGGCCAAGTGCCTGCCGGGAATACTGCCGGAAATGAGCTTCGTGGAATCCATGGAATCCACCAAGATATACAGCCTGGCCGGACTTCTTCGGCCTGGTCTGCCTCTTATCGCCTCCAGGCCCTTCAGGGCCCCTCACCACAGCGCCTCGGCGGTGTCCCTGGTGGGAGGCGGCAAATACCCCCGGCCCGGTGAGATAAGCCTTAGCCACAACGGGGTACTTTTCCTTGATGAGATGCCGGAATTCTCCAAGGACTGCCTGGAGGCCCTGAGGCAGCCGCTGGAGGACGGCATTGTAACCATTTCCAGGGTCAGCGCGTCCATAACCTATCCGGCCTCCATAACCCTTGTGGGGGCGTGCAATCCCTGTCCCTGCGGGTATTACGGTGACCACCTGAAGCAGTGCCGCTGCACCCCGGCCCAGGTAAGAAAGTACATGGGCAAGATTTCAGGCCCCTTAATGGACCGCATGGACATATCCATCAATGTGCCCCGGCTGACTTACGAGGAGCTTAACAGCACTGTGCCCTCCGAGGGATCGGAAAGGGTCAGGGAAAGGGTCCAGACGGCCCGGGAAATACAGATCGAACGTTTCCGCACGGTGGGGATAAAGTGCAACGCCCACCTGTCGGGAGCCCAGGCCAGGGATTACTGCCGCCTCTCGGCCGGGGCGGAAGCGCTGGTCAAATCCTCCTTCAGACAGCTTAAGCTGAGCGCCCGGGCTCACGACAGGCTTTTAAAGGTGGCCCGCAGCATTGCCGACCTGGCCGGAAGTGAAACGGTGGAGGCCGATCACCTGGCCGAGGCCCTGCAGTACAGGAGGCCGGAAATTACTAATTAAAAGACCGAACTTTGATTGCAGGCGGAAAAGGACCGGAATGACACCCGGTCCTTTTATAACATTTCAACCGGCAGGCTGCACGGGGGTATGCATAGTCCCCTATCCGCCGGAGAACCTCAGGGGCCCTTGTTTGACTTCACTATTCATAAACAATAGCAAATTCCTTCCTATATTGAAAAAAGTTTTTCTTTCAGTCTATTAGAACGCATCAATTAATTGGTATCGAATGACGATATATGAGTGCAATTTTGGGGACTAATAACCCTGATTCAGACATGTTAAACCGGTTTTTAGTCAATTATGCAACAATTCAACAAAAATAAAAAAGGAAACGCCTTGCAAATAGAGAAACATGATTTAAACATGAATTATAGCATTATTCAAAAATTACGTACATATATAATTTGCCGACAGATAATGACTTTTTGACACAAATAGCAACACCCTTTGCTACCGGCAAACACGGAGGTAGTAGCCATGAAAGAAACAGTCAGATGTTTTATCTCCTACTGCCACGAAAACATGGACATGACCGCTGTACGCTGCCTGAAACAGTTCATCGAGACCGAGTCCAGGAACACACTGAAGGTTTTTATCGATGAGGACTTGAAGGTAGGTGAAAACATAAGTGAATACATGCGGCTTTTATTTGACGTGGAGATTATTATCGTACTTATGACCCCCAGTTTCAAGGAAAGAGTAGAAAGCAGGAAAGGGGCGGTCTACGAGGAATACAAGATGATTTGCCACCGCTTCGACAGGCTGAGGGAACAAATGAAAAGAGGCCCCTTCGAGGAGGACCAGTCTGAAAATTTTGAGCTGATACCCATACTTTTCAGCGGAAGCCATGAAAAGTCGGTGCCGGATGAGATAGATTCCCTCAAATACCTGAACCTTGTCGGGTTCAGGCCTGTAAAAAGCGACCGTAAGAGTATGATTATACCCCGTTCCACCAAACTTAAGTATAAGTCTGTGATACAGGAAATAGTAAACAAGGGCCAGGCCATACTGTCACTGAAGTCACCAGATTACATCGAATCTCTCCATAACGAATACTTCCCCAAACTTTTCCGGGAGTTGAAGGCCGACTGGCAGAGCCCCAGGGAAAAGGAAAAAAGCTACATAAATACACTGCTGGTCAAAACATTCTCTTACCGGAGGGTGGAAAGTCAATCAGTATGCTTCGTTATAGGAAGAAAGGGAAGCGGCAAGTCTACGGTTGCGGACGCCATGTCCATAAGGCACAGGGACAGGTATACCGGCCACATCTCAATAATAGCTGACGAGTTCAATCTGGAAACACCCTACGCCACCTTCAACACCGTTCAGATGCTTTCCGAAATGGAGAATTACATACCCCGCTACATGTGCTTTGAATTCGCCTGGGAGATATTGTTTTACCTATGCGCAATGGAAATAATACTGGTGATGGCACTGGAGAAAAGACTTACCAAAACCCAGAGAGACACTGTCAGCCCGATTATAGAATTCATGACAGACTTAAGAAAAACGGAATTTACTGAACTGGGCGCGCTGAACCCTCAGGGAGGACTTTCCAAGGATGTTTTCAGTATACCCTCCGATAAAAAGGACCGTCTGCTTAGAATGCTGCACGGCCAGAAGGATGCTTATTTCAACTATGCTTACAGGTCGATAGAGCAGTATGTCAATTACTGCATATACAGCGCCCGGTCAAACGGAACACTGGCCCGCTTTCACTACGATATAGAGGCCAGGGTTAAAAATTTTGACGGATTCCTCTTATACGTTTTCGGGCAAAAAGTGGTGGACGCCTTTGACAGCTTTATGAAAAGCTGCAAGAAAAGAATACTGGTTACCCTGGACGGATTTGACACCGCCTTTGACAAGTTCAGAACCAGAAGCATACTGACTTATAAGGGGGAGGCCCGGCAAAACAGGAACATTTTTGAGACTGACTGGCTGGGATCATTCCTGTCGGTGGTTGTAAAAATAAGGAAAAGCTTTGAAAACCGCCCTTTTTTTTACGACCGGATTGATTTTTGCATTACCATACCAAAGGACCGCTTCCTGGAGATACTCCGGACGGAAAGGGACAGCTATGTGTATGACAACAGGTATTGCACACTGAACTGGTCGGGTATAGAGCTGTCCATCCTGCTGCGCAAGCGGCTGGAAGAATTGGGCAGCTATAAGACCAACAAACTGCTGGGCCCTGAGGAAAGGATGATAGACGTCCTTAAAAAGAAATTCTCCCATATACCTATCAACATTAGCTTTGAATTCAATCACCGGAAATACCAGATGCCTCTTTTTATGTACATATTGAGGCACACCTTCTGGCGGCCCCGGGACGTGCTGCTCTATTATGCCAATATAATCGCCATGGCCAAAGATATGAGAAAACGAAGGAAAATAATTACCGCCGACGCTATCAGAAAAATTATCAAGGATACCACGTACGTGGTTATAAGGGATGAATTTATTAATGAGTTTAAATCAACATTGATAAATATACAGGAAATTGTGGAGAGGTTCAACCGCTGCAGGCAGGTGCTGGATTTTGAGGAGGTGTGCGGGATAATATCAGATTTGCACTTTAAGTACGCCTCCGGTCCGGGCAGGTCCGCCGGCCTTGAGTCCAAAATTGATTACCTGTACCAGATAGGATTTATTGGGTTCGAGGTCAATGACCAGATGAGGTCAAAACACAGCTTGAAGCATAATCACGCCTTTTATTTCAACGAAGGCATAGCCCCCATCAGGGGGAGCGACTCATCAAAATATTTCAACTGCAGGATAATAATACACCCTATATTTTGCGATTACCTGCAGCTTGACACCTCCAATAACGAACTTGTGCTGGTAACTACGTGGGAATACCTGAAGGAAATGGAGTCTCTCCTGCTCTATTATGCCAATATAATCGCCATGGCCAAAGATATGAGAAAACGAAGGAAAATAATTACCGCCGACGCTATCAGAAAAATTATCAAGGATACCACGTACGTGGTTATAAGGGATGAATTTATTAATGAGTTTAAATCAACATTGATAAATATACAGGAAATTGTGGAGAGGTTCAACCGCTGCAGGCAGGTGCTGGATTTTGAGGAGGTGTGCGGGATAATATCAGATTTGCACTTTAAGTACGCCTCCGGTCCGGGCAGGTCCGCCGGCCTTGAGTCCAAAATTGATTACCTGTACCAGATAGGATTTATTGGGTTCGAGGTCAATGACCAGATGAGGTCAAAACACAGCTTGAAGCATAATCACGCCTTTTATTTCAACGAAGGCATAGCCCCCATCAGGGGGAGCGACTCATCAAAATATTTCAACTGCAGGATAATAATACACCCTATATTTTGCGATTACCTGCAGCTTGACACCTCCAATAACGAACTTGTGCTGGTAACTACGTGGGAATACCTGAAGGAAATGGAGTCTCTCCTGTTCCAGTCATCAAATTCATTTTTGATATAGCCCTATATTTAAACGTCCCCTCCCAGGGGCGTTTTTTTCGCCGGCCGGTCTATGGAAACCCAAAGGAGGAAATTTCAAAATGGATATAGTATAATTAATTATTCAATAATGAAAGGTAGATACCTCCATGGATTTAAACAGCAGAGAAATACTGCACCCCAAAACTGAAATAACCATCCATACACCGCCCCAGCCTGCCTTTGTGGCCACAATCAGCGAGGTGGAGGAAAATATCTTCTGGATCAATCTGCCCAGGGACGGGAGGCAGATACTGGTACTTATGGAGAACCAGAGGATTATGGTGGGCTTATCTCTAAAAAAAGGCCTCTACGAGGCGGAGACCACCGTTGTGGCAGTGGGCAGGGAGAACAACAGATTTTACGGACTGGCCATACCGGAAAAGTTTGTCATGTCCAAGGAAAGGCAGTTCGTGAGGGTAGATTACCCCATCACTGTGGTATTAAAGGCCGGAGAACTCACGGCCAACTCCACCATGGTAAATTTTTCGGCCGGCGGGGCTATGGTTTACCTTGTAAAAGACCTGGAAAAGATACTGGAGTCCGGCAGAGAAATAAGCATTCATTTGAAAATAGAAAACAAATCTTTTGCAGTGAGCGCAAGGCCTGCCTGGAAAAAGGTCTACGACAGTATACCCTTTGCCGGCTTTGAATTCATCGATATCCCGAAAGACCTGCAGGAGGCCTTAGACAATCTGGCTGTGGACTACAACGGAATATAACCTGCCGGGTGCTATCAGCATATAATACCGGTTAATCTGCAAATCCGAAAGAGGGTGTCACGGTATTGCTTACTTTTATTAAAATTGCGGCCGCCCTGAAAATTGCGGGAGCCGCCGCCCTTTTGTACCATGTCAGGATAAAGTCAAAGCGGAAAAAACTTATCAGGTGGGCCGTTTACGGAGAAAGGGCCTGACCGGCAGGCCGGTTTAAAAAACAGCTGCAAAGAAAATGATAAAAAAGGCCACCCCACTATGAAATCCGGGGCAGCCTTTTTATTATCTTATTTCTTAAGCCACGGCATCATTGAACGGAGCTCGGCGCCCACCTTTTCGATAAGGTGCCCTTTGTCCTTATTGACCAGGGCGGTGAAGTGCGGGCGGTTCACCTGGTTCTCCAGCATCCATTCCTTGGCGAAGGTGCCGTCCTGCACCTCCCCGAGTATTTTCTTCATTTCAGCCTTTGTGCCTTCGGTGACTATCCGGGGCCCTCTGGTGACATCCCCGAATTCAGCGGTGTCGCTGACGGAATAGCGCATATTGGCGATCCCGCCCTCGTAAATGAGGTCCACAATAAGCTTTACTTCGTGGAGACACTCAAAATAGGCTATTTCCGGCTGATAGCCGGCTTCCACCAGGGTTTCGAAGCCGGCCTTTATAAGGGCTGTCAGCCCGCCGCACAAAACCACTTGCTCGCCGAACAGGTCGGTTTCGGTTTCTTCCTTGAAGGTGGTCTCAATGACTCCCGCACGGGTGGAACCAATACCCTTGGCATAGGCCAGGGCCATCTTGTAGGCGCTGCCGGTGGCGTCCTGGTGTATGGCAATCAGAGACGGAACACCCTTCCCTTCAGCGTACATGCGGCGGACCAGATGACCGGGGCTCTTGGGGGCCACCATAAAAACATCAACATCAGCGGGGGGTATTATCTGGTGATAGACAATATTGAAGCCGTGTGAGAAAACAAGGGCGTTGCCCGGCTTAAGGTGAGGCTGGATATCCTCCCGGTATACAGTTCCCTGCTTTTCATCCGGCAGAAGTATCTGAATGACATCGGCCGCTGCAGCTGCCTCCGCAACCGTCATCACCTGCAGGCCGTGAGATTCTGCCAAAGACCAGTTTTTACTCCCCTTACGCAGGCCGACCACAACATTCAGACCGCTTTCTTTCAGGTTCTGGGCCTGGGCATGTCCCTGGCTGCCATATCCCATAACGGCAATTTTTTTGCCTTTCAGGACACTCAGATCAGCATCGCTGTCATAGTACATTTTAGGCACTTTATTTTTCCTCCTTGATATTATTACTAATGTACCTATTCTCTATATTCTCTCCTCTTTTTTCGTTTCCTCCCGTAAAAAAGGAAATTTACAGCCGGGGAAGAAATAACTTGTTACAACAACCGTTTTCTACATTATTTCCTCCAGCACCTTTCGTATACTGCCTGTGTGGAGGGGCAAAATTGGTTTATAACTTCCCTGGTGATAAAAAAAAGGGGGCTGGCGCCCCCATATCTATCTAAAAAAGGGGCTGCCGCCCCTGGGCTATAGCGCCCCACCCCGCAATTAAGGGGGAGTTCCCCCTTCTTAACCCCCCGGGGCAAAGATGCTTTTAAAGTCACTTTATTGCTTTAGCGCTTTAACGCGTCATATAGTTTCATACACCATAAAAAAAATCACAGGAGCTGTCTCCTATGATTTTTATTGCTCACTATTGCCTTTTCTAGCCCGCCAGACCTTTTTCATTAAGGTACCCGGCCAGCAGTTTGGCTGTATTTCCAGTTATTTTAATACAGTTGCGCAGGTGTTCCTTGGTATCGAAGGGATGCGGGTTAAGGGTCCGGCAGCAGGTGTAGTTGAAGTATGATTCAAACCGGTCGTGAAAACCTCTGGTAAGGTCATAGGCCTCGTCACGGCTCTGATCCCTATCGGTTCTGCCCTTCAAAAGCCCAAGCACCATGGCCGACCCGGTGAGTGCTCCGCACATACAGCCAGCCTGCCCCAGTCCCCCACCCATACCTGTGGTCATGCGCACCATCTCCCTGGGAATTTCAAGGCCCAGCCAGTCCCTGAAGGCCAGAAAAATGGACTCAGCACAGTTATAACCGGTTTTAAAATACTCTCCCGCAATGTTCCGCGCCTCCAAAGCATCCTTAGCCATAATTGAAACCTCTCCTATAAATTTCTTATACTGATATTCTTCTGCGGTCGGAATACAGCATTCAGGAGTCAGAAGCCAGAATATTTTAGATCTATTTTATAGGTCAACAAATAGCGGTAAATTTAGAGGTAGGGGGTCATTCGGCCTATCTTCAGAGTGTAGCATGCAAAAATTCTGAACTCTGGATTCCGACCGGGTTCAATACCCTTGAGTTATAATTTATCTATTCACCTTCAGTTTGGCTATCGCCCTTTCCAGCCCCTCCACCGTCAGTGGAAACATGGGGAAAATACTGCGGATAATACCTATGGTGTCGTAGAACCTCTCCCCCGGGGGGGGCCAAAGGTATTCAGCTACCGGATTCAGCCACACACAGTGGGAAAAGTGTTCTGAAAGCCTTTTCAGCCAGACTTCCCCGGTCTCATCATTCTCTACTCCCCAGTCCAGGGCCCCGCCCACCATGGTCAGCTCACTGGGGGCCATACTGGCATCCCCCACCATAATCAGCCGGTAGCCCGGATCAAGCTCCCGGATTATATCAGTGGTTTTTACCGAGTTCCTCACCATGCAGAAAGGGTCATTAAATAGCCTTTCATACACACAGTTATGAAAGAAGTAAAACTTCATATCCTTAAAGTGGTTCACCCTGGAGGCCGCGGCGAAAAGCTGGCTGCAAAGCCTGGCATAGGGACCCATCGAGCCCCCCGAGTCCATCATAAGGGCCACCTTCACGGTGTTTTTGCGAGGCCTGTCCCAGACCAGCTCCAGCAGGCCTGCCCTGCGGCAGGTGGCTTCGATGGTCTTATCTATATTAAGCTGATCCCTGGGTACTTCTTCATTTTTACCCAGTTCCCTGAGCTTCCTCAAGGCCACCTCATACTTCCGGGTATTCAGGGTATCATCATTACGGAAGTCCCTGTATTTCCTCTCGGCAGCCACCTTTACCGCAGATTGGTTGTTGGACCGCCCGCCTATCCTTACCCCCGCCGGGTGATAGCCCAAGCGCCCAAAGGGGGACCTGCCCCCGGTTCCTATCCATTTCGATCCTCCGTGGTGTTCCCCGTCCTGGGTTTTTAGCCTTTCATCCAGAGCCTTTTTAAGTTCCTCCAGGCTCCACTCGCTGAATTTTCTGTGTTCCGGGTCTATTTTCAGGGGAGGCAGAGACTTTTCCAGCCACCCGGCCACCCGTTCAGCCAGCTTATCGGAGGTGTCAATGCCGTCAAAATACCTACTGAAGGCAATGTCAAAACGGTCATAGTGGGCCTCGCTTTTGACCAGCACCGCCCTGGAAAGATAATAAAAGCCCGACAGGCTCCCCCCGGACAGCCCCCGGTTAAGGGCCTCCATAAGAGTCATCCACTCGGTGGGGGTTACCGGGACTTTTTCTTCCTTAAGTGTATAGAAAAAACCTGTAAACACGCTCTTACACCCCCTTCTTGAGGGTCAGAATATAGTAGTTAAAAACAGAATTCAAAATAACATCTTTAAACCACTACCTGCATCAACTAACATAGTTCCTTAGCAGAATATGATGGGATTTTTCTTGGTGGATTCCACTTTCATCATTGCCCAAATTAGAGATATTTTTTACCGGCTGTCCAGCCGGTCTGCCTCTGGACCCCTCCGGCAGAGTGTATTCTTTTCAGCACCTGGTCAAAGTCCTGGTTTTTCTTCAGTATAACGCCCAGGAAAGGTATTTCGGACACAATCTTCTCCGGATGGATACCCCCCACCACCAGGGCCTGCACCCAGTCCAGCAGCTCACTGGTGCTGGGCTTCTTCAAAAGGCCGGGCAGTGAACGGACCCAGTAAAAGGCTTTCATGGCCTCGGCCAGGAGGTTTGGCTCCAGTTCCGGAAAGTGCACCTTTACTATACTGGCCAGCATTTCCTCGTCCGGAAAAGAAATATAGTGGAATATGCAGCGGCGAAGGAAGGCGTCCGGCAGCTCTTTTTCCGCATTGCTGGTAATTACCACCACCGGCCGCTGCCTGGCCGTGATGGTCTCCCCGGTTTCAGGAATATAAAAATTCATTATATCCAGTTCCCACAACAGGTCGTTGGGAAACTCCAGGTCGGCCTTATCCACCTCGTCAATTAAAAGAACGGACTGCCTCTCGGAAGAAAAGGCCTCCCCCAGCTTGCCCAGCTTTATGTAGCGTTTTATATCAGAGACGTCATTCTCCCCGAACTGGCTGTCGTAAAGTCTCTGCACGGTGTCGTAGACGTACAGCCCCTCCTGGGCCTTGGTGGTGGACTTTATGTTCCAGATAATAAAGGGCATGCCCAGAGCCTGGGCTATGCTGTTGGCCAGCATGGTCTTCCCCGTCCCCGGCTCCCCTTTTATAAGAAGGGGCCTGCCCAGGGCCATGGCTATATTGACTGCGTTGCGCAAATCATCAGACACCAGATAGTCTGCGGTACCTGAATATATATTGTGATCCAATTTAATTCCTCCGAAAAGTATTTTAGTTCAGTATACCATAACAGCTATTACTAAAAAACTGTCTCTTTTTTTTAGGCTGCTTACCCGGGCTCATTTTAATCAAATCTCTCATGTGGACTCTGTGTCCTGCTGTGGTTTCAAAAAAAATACCCCCGTTAAACGTTAAACGGGGGTATTTTGCAATAACCTGACTCTCTTAGTGCATGAAGAACGAGTGGGCGGCGGAGTTTACAATCTCGGACAGAGGTCCGGGATAAATCCCCAGGAATACAGTAACCACCATGGTCAGAATGAGGGTTACTGAAACCGGTCCGCTGACAGCTATGGGGGTGTCGTCCAGGGGCTCGTTCCTGTACATAACCAGGGCCACCCGCAGGTAGTAGTACACCGACACCATGCTCATCACCAGGCCTATAAAGGCCAGCCACAGGTAGTTATCCACTATATTCATGAACAGGTAGAACTTACCGACGAACCCGGCCAGGGGCGGTATCCCCGCCATGGACAGCAGCGCTATAACCATTACTGCGGCCATCAGGGGAGAGCGCTGGGCCAGTCCGGCATAGTCCTTTATCTCGTCGCTTCCGGTCTTATTATAGAAGTGGGCGGCCACTGTAAAGGCGCCCAGTGTGGCAAACACATACAGGAAGCCGTAGAACATTATACCCTTTACCCCACCCTCGGGGTCCAGGGCCACCATACCAACCAGGATGTATCCTGCCTGGGCGATGCTGGAGAAGGCTAAAAGCCTCTTTATATTGGTCTGCGGTATGGCCACCAGGTTGCCCACTATAATGGTGACCGCCGCCAAAAGCGCCAGCAGCAGCTCCCAGTTGAGAGCCACCCCCTCCATGCCCACAATAAATATCCTGATCAGCACCGCGAAGGATGCAGCCTTTGATCCCACTGCCAGGTAGGATGTGATGGGAGTGGGCGCCCCTTCGTAAATATCGGGTGACCACATGTGGAAGGGCACCGCCGATATCTTAAAGCCCAGTCCGGCCAGCAGCATGACCAGGCCCAGCATCAGGAGGGGGTTGGCCCCCACCTCGGCCAGCCTGCCGCCTACTTCCGACACTACCACCGACCCGGTAATACCATAGACCAGGCTTAAGCCGTAAAGCAGCACGGCGGATGACATTCCCGCCAGCAGCACGTACTTCATGCCCGCCTCCAGGGACTTGGACTCAAGGCGGCGGAAGCACACCAGTATTACGAAGGCGATGGTCATCAGCTCAAGGCCAAGGTAAATAGTCATAAAGTCCCCGGCCGAAGTCATCACCATCATGCCCAGTGTGGCAAAGAGCAGCAGGCTGTAATACTCGCTCTGCCCGCCCAGGTGCCTGTCGACATACCGCGTGGAGCCCAGCACCACCAGGAAGGCGGCCACCAGGAAAATTACTTTGAAAAACTGTGAGTACTGGTCAACCACATACAGCCCCCCGTACAGAGAGCCCATGTTATCCCATCCCGCGATAACCAGCCCCAGTACGCCCAGCAGGGTAACGGCGGTAAACCAGCCCAGGCCTTGGCGGGATTTGGCCGGGATAATCATACCGAATATAAGCACCGTCAGTGCCAGTACCGCAACAGCTATTTCAGGGACAATCAGCGAAAGATCGAGTTGCATTTACAACACCCCCCCAATCTTCAGAACGTCCGCTACATGCGCCATTATATCCTTGGCGCCGCTGTTGATCATGTCGAACAGCAGGGAGGGCATGAGGCCGCCAACCACCAGAACAGTGCCCAGCACCACCAGCGGAACCATCTCGGGGCCGTGTATATCCTCCAGGTGATTATACTCGTCCCTGGGCGGTCCAAACAGTGTGTTGGCCCCGGCCCTGAGCACATAAAGGGCGGTCAGGATAATGCCGGCGATACCGATAACCGCCAGGCCCCCGTAAACCTCGAAGGCCCCCACGAATATGGTGAACTCGGGGATGAAGGTGACCAGCCCGGGCAGTCCCAGTGAAGCCATGGCGGCCAGCATAAAGGCCACCGCCAGCCTCGGAGTCTGCCTGGCCAGCCCGCCCATATCCGGAATCCAGCGGGTGTGGGTTTTCTCGTAAATGAAGCCTATGGTCGAGAAGAACAGGGCCGCCATTACGCCGTGGCCGAACATGTTGGCCACCGCGCCGTTTATGCCTATAAGGTTGAAAGATCCTATGGCCAGCATTACGTAGCCCATGTGGGAGACCGATGAATAACCCACAATGTATTTCAAATCTTTCTGGGCCAGGGCACCGAAGGCGGCGTAGGTGACACCGGCAACCCCCAGCACGGCCATAACCGGAGCCCAGAACTGGGCGCCCAGAGGCATAAATACCAGGGCAATCTTAATCAGGCCGTAACCCCCGATTTTCTTAAGCACACCGGCGTGAATCATGGACACGGCGGTAGGGGCGCCGGCATAGCCGTCGGGTGACCAGGAGTGAAACGGCCACATGGAAATCAGTGAGCCGAACCCAAAGAGCATCAGGCCAAACAGCCACTTCTGGTCGAAGGCGCTTAGCTGCTTCCCGGCCTCAGCCAGGGCTGTGAAGCTCATATCGGGGTGACCCATTATGCCCACCGACTTCATGAACATGGCAATAACTCCCACCAGCAGGAAAGCGGACCCTATCAAAAGGTAGATGGTCAGCTTCATGCCGGCATACTCCTTGGTGACCCTCTTGGAGCTTCCCCAGATAATCACCATAATGTAGATGGGTATTACCACTACTTCATAGAACAGCAGGAAGATAAACAGGTCGTGGGCTATAAAGGTGCCCATAACCCCGGTTACCAGCAGCATGAACAGAATGAAGAACTCCCTGGGGCGATTGTTTACATTCCAGGAGGCAAAAACCGCCGCAAAGCCGATCAGGTTGGTAAGCAGCAGCATGGGCAGGCTTATTCCGTCAACTGCCATGAACCAGCTTACTCCCAGATCCCTGATCCAGGGAATCCGCTCCACAAACTGCAGTCCTCCCACGCTCTGATCATAGCTGAAGTACACATACAGTGAGAGCGCCAGGGACACAAAAGTGCCGATGGCCGCTATGCATTTGATGAGTTTGCCCTCGTCCCTGGGGATGAAGACCATTATCAGGGCCGCGGCAACAGGCGCCAGAAGTATTGCCGTCAGAAAGGGAAATCCGTCCATTACTTAGCACCTCCCGTCATCAGGCCGAATGCCGTGGCCGGATCGGTAAAGGCCAGCACCACGGCCAGGGCCAGAACGCCAAGGAAGAACACCAGGGCGTAGTTCTGCAGCCGGCCGGTCTGGGCCACCCTCAGGCCCTCGCCGGAAAGCCTTGTGAAGGCTGCAATGCCGTTTATTAGGATCCCGTCCACCACGTAAATGTCAAACAGGTAGAACAGCCTAGCCGCACCATCCACGATGCTGTGGTTGAACCACAGATAAATCTCGTCGATGTAGAACTTATTGAAGGACAGGTTGTGCAGGAATCTATACTGCTTCGCCAGGGCGTGGGCCCGGGCCTTTTCCTTATCAGCCAGATACAGTGTGTAGGCCAGATAGATACCGGCCATTCCCAGCACCACCGACCCTACCATGATAAGATAGTTGGGTTCCACATGGTGCGGGTGCCCGAAGAAAATCCACTCACCCCACACAGGCGCCCAGGGAGTGCCCACCAGCCCGCCGACGGTGGCGAAGAAGGCCAGGACTACGAGCGGCAAGGTCATGTTCCAGGGAGATTCGTGGGGATGGTTCTCGGCCTTTTCCTCGCCCATGAAGGCCAGGAAGAAAAGCCTCCACATGTAGAAGGCGGTCATAAAGGCAGTGATCGCGGCCATGGTAAACAGCACGTAGTTGCCGTTATCAAAGGCCGCCAGCAGTATTTCATCCTTGCTCCAGAAACCGGCAAAGGGAGGTATCCCGGCAATGGCCAGGCAGCCTATCATGAAGGTGTAGCCGGTAATGGGCATTTTCTTGATCAGCCCGCCCATCTTCCACACGTCTGCCTTATCGTGCAGGGCGTGCAGCACCGAGCCGGCGCCAAGGAACATAAGGGCCTTGAAGAAGGCATGGGTCCACAGGTGAAACATTGAGGCGGTAAGGCTGCCCACACCGAGGGCCAGCATCATGTAGCCCAGCTGGCTGACGGTGGAGTAGGCCAGGATCCTCTTAATCTCACGCTGGGTGATGGCGATGGAGGCCGCAAACAGCGCTGTAAAAGCACCGGTTATGGCAACCAGCTCCATGGCCGAGGGGACCTCGTGGAAAAGAAACATCATCCGGCCCACCAGATAAACCCCGGCCACCACCATGGTGGCGGCGTGGATCAGCGCGCTGACCGGAGTGGGGCCCTCCATGGCGTCCGGAAGCCAGACGTGCAGCGGAAACTGGCCGGACTTTCCGATGGGGCCGATAAACACCAGCACCGCCATCAGGGTCATCATGCCCATGGTGGTGTACTGGTCGAAGTTGTTAATCTTCTCGGCCAGCTCGGTGAGGTTTAAGGTACCGAATACTATCTGCAGGGAAAGAATTCCCAGCAGGAGCCCGAAGTCGGCCACCCGGCAGGTGACGAAGGCCTTTTTGGCCGCCTCCCGGGCCGATATCTTGTGCGTGTAAAACCCAATCAGCAGGTAGGAGCAAAGTCCCACCAACTCCCAGGCCACGAACATCTGCAGCAGGTTGCTGGACAGCACCAGCAGCAGCATGGACGATCCGAACAGGGCCAGGTAAGAGAAGAACACCGAATAGCCGGGGTCTCCCTTCATATAGCCCGTGGCGTAAATAAAAATCAGCGACGACACCAGGGTAACCATGAATATCATCATGGCCGAGGTGGGATCAAGCTGTATCCCCACGTCTATCTTCAAATCGCCGGCGGAAAACCAGCGGGTGGCGTAGACCAGGGGCTCCTCCGCATATTTATGGTTGGTGAACACTCCGTATGCCGCCAGGCTGGCAAAAAAGCAGGATGTAAGCATGCCACCCACGGACACCAGGCCGCTCAATGCCGGCCAGGGCTTCGTCAGAAATATTATTATAACGAAAGCGAGGGCGGGGAGGAGCGGCACCAGCCATGCGTTGTGCAACGCAAATTCTACCATCTCAGTTCAGCACCTACCTTCTATCGAAAGTTGAACCTTCAAGGCTGTTCAAAAAGCTCCAGATGCAAGGCGCGACAAGGATTTGAGCGTAGGCGTACTCATCGTACGCTGGAGCGAAAAGCTGCAGTCGCAACACAGCAGATGGACTTTTTGGGCGGCCTCTTTTCTACCACTTGAGCCAGTCAAAGTCATCAAGGTTTACCGACAGCTTGTTGCGGTAGATGGCAATGATAATGGCCAAACCAACCCCTACCTCGGCCGCGGCCACGGTTATCACGAATATGGCAAAAAGCTGTCCGACAAAATCGCCGGGGGTCATGTACTTGTTGAACGCCACCAGGTTTATGTTGATGGCATTGAGCATCAGCTCAATACAGATCAGCACCGAAATGGCATTTTTCTTGGACAGGACTCCGAACAACCCTATGCCGAAAAGGACCGCCGACAGTATCAGGTAATGATACAGGCTAACTGTCAGAGTCAGCATCGGCCTTCACCTCCTTGGCAAGGAAAATAGCGCCTATTAAAGCCACCAGCAGAAGCAGGGCCGCCACCTCGAACGGTATAACGTACTTGGTCAACATGGCCGTGGCAATACTATCCACCTGGTTGACGGGAACGGGACCCGGCGGCACGACAACGCCGGACTTAAAGGACAGGAAGCCGCTGAGCATAATGACCAGGGCCACCACTCCGGCAGCCGCCACCGTCTGGCCGTTGAACAGGTTGGTGTCGCCCATGTCCCTGCGGCGAATAAGCATTATGGCAAATACCACCATAATACATACCGCCCCGGCGTACACCATTACCTGGACCATGGCCACAAAGTCGGCATTCAGAGTCATGAACACTCCGGCCAGGGAAATAAAACATGCCGCCAGCCAAAACACGGAGTGTACAATATTCCTTGAGAAAACCACCAGCAGCGCCGATATTACCACCACAGCCGCCAGGGTGTGAAAAGACACCGCCACCCAGCTAATACTGTTTAATAACTCCATCTGTTAATCAACCCTCCTTACCGGGAGTACTCCCGGCCGCCGCCTCGTCCTTGGCAGCCTTTGCCGAGGTCTCCTCTTCAGGGGTTTCAGTAGGTTCCGGGGCCGGCCGGTCCACCAGGGTAAGGCGTACCCACGAGCGCCGGTACTGGTTCATATCAATAACATTGCTGAACTTCAGTGCGTCCTTGTTGCAGGACTCCACGCACAGCCCGCAGAAGAGGCAGTATTCTATGCGCATCATGTACCTGGTGAGATACTGCTTTTTGTCCACCTTTTCCTTTTCAATCTGTATGACCTTGTTGGGGCAGGCGTTGGCGCACAGCCCGCAGGCTATGCATTTGTCCACATCCAGCTCGAAGCGCCCGTGGAAACGGGGAAACATTTCAATATGCTCATCCGGATACTCCACAGTCTGTTTCTTGCTGAGCATTCTTCCCCAGGTTACCTGCAGGCCCTTAAGCAATCCTTGTCCAAACATTTAGCTCCACCACCCTATCGCCCGGAATACATACATGCCCACTCCGGTTATAAAGATATTGGCCAGGGCAAGAGGCACCAGCACCTTCCAGTTAAAGCCCATTAACTGGTCAACCCGGATACGGGGATAGGTCCAGCGGACCCACATGAAGATGAATATCATCACGTACATCTTGAGGAAAAACCACAGCCAGGACGGGATAAAGGTCCACCCGAAGGGGGCCAGCCAGCCGCCCAGGAACACAATGGTGCTCATAGCCGAAATAATTATCATGCTCACGAACTCAGCCAAAGGAAACATTGCATAAGTCATGCCGGAGTATTCGGTATAGGGTCCGGCAATGATTTCAGACTCCCCTTCCACCAGGCAGAAGGGCGTACGGTTGGTCTCAGCTATACCGGCAATGAAATAAATCAGGAAGGCGATAGGCTGAGTAAACACAAACCAGATATTATTCTGGGCTTCCACTATACTGCTCATGTTAAGTGTGCCGGTAATCATTATTACACCCAGAAGCGACAGTATCAGTGGCAACTCATAGCTGACCATCTGGGCAACCGCGCGCATGCTGCCTATCAGAGAGTATTTGTTATTGGACGACCACCCCGCTCCCCATAAAATAATGGTGGACAGCGAAGCAATGGCAAACATGTAAAAAACTCCGATGTTCATGTCTATGGCCGCCATGTTTTTCCCCAAAGGAAGCACCGCAAAAATCAAAAACGGCGGGACAAATATCAATGTCGGCATCAACAGGAATACTATCTTGTCTACACTCTTGGGAATATATAATTCCTTGCCCAGCATCTTTCCAATGTCGGCTAAGGGCTGTAAAAGCCCATGGGGGCCGACACGGTTGGGCCCGCGGCGGGATTGTATAAACCCGGCTATCCGGCGCTCCATATAGTTTAGCACCATAAAATTGAGCATAACAAACACCAGGACGGTAACCAGCTTAACCAGCATCAGTATGGTGTCGTTCCACAGGTCCGGCACGCCGGCGCTGCTCATCACATCCCTGAGCCAGGTGGCAATACCTACGAAAATATTTTCACCCATAACTCTTCTCCCCTACTACTGTTTTCGCTAACAGTCCACTTCGCCCAGCACTATATCAATACTGGCAAGAATGGCAATAACGTCAGCCAGCTTCCAGCCCTCGCACAGTTCTCCAAGATATCCCAGGTTTATAAAGGAGGGGCGGCGGAAATGAACCCTGTACGGCTTGGGGCTGCCGTCGCTAACCACATAGGCTCCGTAAACACCCTTGGAGCTCTCAATCTCTGCGTAGGCGTCTCCCGCCGGGGGCTTGATGACCTTGGGCACCTTGGCCATTATCGGCCCCTCGGGTATCTGGTCCAGGGCCTGTTCGATAATCCGCTTGCTCTGGCGTATCTCGTCAATCCTTATGCGGAAGCGGTCAAAGCAGTCACCGTTTGTACCCAGAGGCACTTCAAAGTCAAAACGGTCATATATGCTGTACGGCCGCGCCTTGCGCAGGTCGTAATTCACCCCGCTGCCCCTTAAAGTGGGGCCGCTCAGGCTGTAATTGATACCCATCTCGGGTGTAATAATACCCACCTGCTTGGTCCTGGCCTGGAAAATCTCGTTCCCGGTTACCAAATCGTCATATTCATCGCACATGGCCGGGATTTCATTCAGGAGCTTTCTGGTGGCCGGGAAAAATTCGTCCGGCAGGTCCGCAGCCACTCCGCCTATGCGGAAATAGCTAAAGGTCATGCGGGACCCGGATACCATTTCCAGCAAGTCAATAACGTATTCCCTGTCCCGGAAGGTATAGGTGAACGCTGTCAGCGCGCCGATATCGCCACCCATGGCGCCGATGGCAATCTGGTGGCTGGCAATCCTGGAGAGCTCACCCACGATTACCCTGATGTATTCGACCCTTTCAGGAACCTCTATACCCATCAGCTTTTCCACGGCCGCAACATAACCCCAGTTCATCAGCATGGCGGCCATATAGTCCATCCGGTCGGTATAGGGAATTACCTGGGTATAGGTCCTGGCCTCAGCCAACTTTTCAATGCCCCTGTGCAGGTAGCCCGGCACCGGGGTGGCCTTCACCACCGTTTCCCCATCCAGTTCCAGTATAATTCTGAACACACCGTGCGTACTGGGGTGCTGGGGGCCGAGGTTCAGGGTATAAGTTTCAGTTTTCATTTACCACAACACCTCTTATCCCTAAGTTACGCTTCCCTGCCGCCTTCCCACTGGTAGTCCTTGCGCAGCGGGTACCCCTTGTAATTATCATCCAGCAAAATACGGGTGGGATGGCCGGGATAGCCCGTAAAGACAATGCCCATCAGGTCGTAAGTCTCACGCTCCTGCCAGTTGGCCCCGCCCCAGACGGGGCACAGGGATGGGACTTGAGGATTTTCCTTATCTTCTAATTTTACCTTAACAGTAAGGGTATACCCGTGAGTAATGGAAGCCAGGTTATAAACCATCTCTAAACGGTCCTCATAGTCTGCGGCCGTAAGGTTAGTCAGATAGTCCATGGCATAATCAGGGTTTTCCTTGATTTCCGTCATAAAGGGGATTAAATCGCCGGCAGGTACGGTTACATCATTGTTTTCCTGTATTTCAATGCCGGAGAATCTGGCTTTAACAGCCTCCACCAGTTCGGAAGTTATATTGCAATCAGCCACGTCTATTCTTCACCGCCTTCGGGTTCAGTATCTTCTCCTTGATCATCAGGTAGGCTTCAAGCGCCGCCTCGGGCCTTGGCGGACATCCGGGGACATAAACATCGACCGGAATAAGCTTATCCACCCCGGGCACAACATGGTATGAATCCACAAAGGGTCCGCCGGAAATAGCACAACTCCCCACGGCTATAACCCACCTGGGCTCGGTCATCTGCTCGTACAGCCTTACGACGAAGGGGGCGGACTTTTTGGTAACGGTGCCGGCCACCATCATCACGTCGGCCTGACGGGGAGTACTCCTTATAAACTCGTAACCGAACCGTGACTGGTCAAAACGGGGCATGTTGGCAGCCATCAAACCCTCGATGGCACAGCAGGCCAATCCAAAGCCTAACGGCCAAAGAGCATTCGCCCTGCCGAGATTTAAAAGTTTTTCCAGCGGAGCAATGTGAATGAGGCGCTTGACCTCTTCAATAACCACCGGGTCGTTGGTCAATTCCTCCACCGGGTGGGTATTATTTGTTACTTCCATTCTAGTGCTCCTTCCTTCCAGGCGTACCACAGTCCAATAATCAGAATAAACAGGAATATAATCATTTCAATAAAGGCAAACATTCCCAAACTCTTAAACTTGACTGCCCATGGGTACAGGTAAATTGTTTCCACGTCAAATATCACGAATAGTAAAGCGTACAGAAAATAGCTGGTTTTAAACTGCACCCAGGTGGGACCGATGGTATCCACGCCGCATTCGTAAGGAACGCCTTTTTGATCGGAATTCCGGCGCGGCGCAAGTAAAACGTTGGTGATCATACCTCCCACGGCAAATAACACAGCAACTACAAAAAAGATAAACACAGCACCCCAGTCAGAAAGCAAAACTCTCCCCCCTTTCATTTAAAATAACATTACCAAGAACAAAGGCCCTTTAAAGAATCACGGAAGGCTTCAGGCTGTCAAAAACCTCCCTGGTTCTCCCAAGCCATTTCAAGGTCCTTAAAACAAAATGGCACACAGTAATTATATAGGATGCCCACCGGTTAGTTGAGCAGTAAAATATGACACCGACACCATGTTCTCACTTCTCACTTCTCATTTCTCTTCTTACCGGCCCGAAGCCCTCCCGGTGAAGGGGGCACGGTCCGTATTGGCTGAGCGCCCTTATATGGTCCGCCGTGCCGTATCCCTTGTGCCTGTCAAAGCCGTACTGGGGATATAAAAAATGGCACAGCCCCATAAGCTCATCCCTGCTTTCCTTGGCCAGTATTGAGGCCGCAGCTATAGATGCACTTTTGGCGTCCCCACCAACTATGTGGGTCTGGGGCAAAGACAGGCCCGGTATGGCAAACCCGTCCACCAGGACATGGCCGGGCTGCAGTTTCAGTCCCTCCAGCGCCCTCCTCATGGCCAGCAGCGAGGCGTGATAGATGTTCAGCTCCAAAATCTCATTAACCGTGGACACACCTATAGCCCAGGCCAGTGATATTTTTTTTATCTTAATGGCCAGGGCTTTCCTCTTAGCCGGTGAAAGTTGCTTGGAGTCGTTTAATTCATATATACGCGCTTCCAGTGGAAGAATTACCGCGGACGCCATCACCGGTCCCGCCAGGGGGCCTCTTCCGGCCTCGTCAACGCCCGCCACCAGGTGTATTCCTTCGACCGCCAGGCTTTTCTCGTACCGAGAAAGGGCCTCCAGCCTCTGCTCCTCGGCGGAAATACGAAGGCGCCGCCTCTCCAGCATTCTGTATATATTTCTGACTCCAGCCCGCGGGTCCGAAGCCAAGGTCTGCAGAAAGTCTTCCCCGGGACTCCCGGAACCTTCCATAAGCGGTTCCACTTGCTTCCTTATTTCAGCGACAGTCATGGACGAAAAATCCAACAGCAGGCCTCCGCAAATTGAGATTATGGATTGTGATTTTAATAGGTTTTTCGAGATGAAAGGACAAATCCCTGCCCCGAAAGTAAATATTTTTTACCCGAACGGTCAAGAACAGTATTCGGTCGTCAGTCGTCAGTGGTCAGATTCAAAATAAAGTCACCCCTGAATAAGGCAGTATGCACCGATGTCCGACGTCTGATGTCCGACGACTAAATACCAGGCATCTCAAGTGTATATCTGCCCAGGGTGGCCTCACGGAATTCTTTAAGGAGAAGGACGGCGGCCTTGTATATATCCACCTTCCTGCCCTGCTGAATAAGCCCCCTGCTTTCCCCGATCAGCTCCAGCAGTATTTCAGGCTCAGGAGAGTCCGGGAGGACAATTTTATAGCGGGCCGTTATGCTTAGCGGATGATTGGCAGCCAGCCACCCGGCCAGTTTCCCGGCCACCTCCTCCACGTCGATAACCTGTTCCTTCACCGCCCCGGTAACCGCCAGCCGGTAACCCACCTCGGGGTCGTCAAATTTTGGCCAGAGTATCCCGGGAGTGTCCAAAAGATCAATCTCGCCCACCCTTATCCACTGCTGACCCCTGGTCACACCGGGCTTATTACCGGTCCTGGCGGCCTTTTTCCCCGCCAGCCGGTTGATAAGGAATGATTTCCCCACGTTGGGGATGCCTACTATCATACACCGGGGCGGCCTGGGAAGACGCCCGGACGATCCCAGGGAAATTGTCTTCTTTCCTGTCATATGCTTGATCCTGGGGGCGATCCTGTCCGCCCCCAGGCCCCGCGGCGAGTCCACCGCAAGGGCTTCCAGGCCCTTTGAGGCAAAGTGCTTTTCCCAGAGGGCCGTCATTTCGGGGTCCGCCAGGTCAGCCTTGTTGAGCACCACCAGCAGAGGCTTTAACCCCACAGTTTTTTGCAGCAGGGGATTGCGGCTGCTGAAAGGTATCCTGGCGTCAACAACCTCTATAACAGCGTCAACCAGTTTGAGGTTTTCCTGCAAAAGCCTCCTGGCCTTGGACATATGCCCGGGAAACCACTGGATATCTTTGGTCAAGGATCATTCCTCCGTAATGTGCTTATCCTGAACTATTCTCCGGTCAGAAGACAGTAGACAGAATGGTAGATGCATTCCTAATATGACCGTTTAGTATTTTTTAAGGCGCCACTTAAAAATAGGGGGGACCCGTCCGGATCCCCCTTTTAGGTGCTGCAATTTTTTCAGGAGCCGGATATCATGAAAGCGTTTTCCGGTTTACTTTCCGGTCAGCAGATGTATCCGGTTTAGAGGCCAGTATATCAGCACGGCCTTGCCAATTATATTTTCCCTGGGACAGACTCCCCAGCTGCGGCTGTCGTCACTGTTGTTCCGGTTGTCCCCCATCATGAAATAGTTGTCCTCCGGAATTACGGTGGGCTCGAAACCCCCAAATTCCAGTCCGGCAGGAAGATACTTTTCAGGAATCAGATTCCCGTTTATATAAAGCTTGCTTTTTCTTATTTCCACCTTATCCCCCGGCAGGCCGATCAGCCTTTTCACAAAATCCTTGGAGGGATCACGGGGAAATCTGAACACCACTATGTCCCCCCGCTGGGGCTCCCAGAACCTGTATCCTATCTTATTGACAATGATATGGTCCTGTATCATCAGGTTGGGCTCCATAGATCCCGTGGGAATATAAAAGGGCTGCAGTATAAAGGTCCTGATAATAAGCGCCAGTACCACCGCTATTACCAAGGACTCGATTATTTCCCTCATGGTAGATTTTTTCGGACGGTCTTCCACTTCACCCAGGACACCAGTATTGTCCGGCATGTTATTTTCTCCTCCGTAAAGGATGTCTGAAAGTCCAAAAGGAGACTGTTTTGCAGTCCCCTCTCACGGTCATTACCTTCTGACTTTCTCTTTAATCCGGGCGGCCTTGCCGCGCAGCTTGCGCAGATAATAAAGTCTGGCCCGGCGCACCAGGCCCCGCCTGGTTACCTCTATTTTTTCAATTTTGGGTGTGTTGATGGGGAAGGTTCGCTCTACCCCGACGCCATAGGAGACCCTGCGGACGGTAAATGTTTCACCAAGGCCGCCGCCCCTGCGCCTGATTACCACTCCCTCGAAGACCTGAATCCTTTCACGGGTGCCCTCAATAACCTTGACAGATACCTTAACGGTGTCACCCGGCTTAAAATCGGGAATGTCCTTTTTAATCTGCTCCTGCTCCAACGATTGAATTAGGCTCATAGTTATGTACCTCCTTCCACCCAGGTGTTCATACCTCTTTATTTCAGGAAGGCAGCGGACCACCCTTAATCAACAAAAGAAATTATATCATAAAGAAAGCATGCACGCAATAAACTTATAGGCATTACTTTCAGGTCGGAATACAGAATTCAGGAGTCAGAATTCAGAATGATTGAAGGCATTTCTTTTTGGCAGCATGAATGTCCTTATATTGACTACAAAGGCACATCCCCAGCTTATTCTGGATTCTGAATTCTGAATTCTGAATTCCTATTGCTTCGCCTCGGGTTTTTGACAGTTGAATATCCAATGGAATTCTAAGAAGCCTTGAAAACAAGGCTTTTTTTATTGGAAAAATGTCAATTTTTACTTTCTTTATAATGCGTAATGTTGCGTAATGTGATATAATA
>JAMCVT010000137.1 GCA_023475565.1 Actinomycetota bacterium | reverse complement strand
CCCCCACAGTGTTGAGAATAACCAGCATCCCCTCTATCTCGTTGGCCTGCTCTATGGCCACCAATTGGGGAATGATATGCTCGTACTTGGTGGTCTTGTTCTGGGGGGGCAAAACCAGGTGGCCTTCAATCTGTCCCACAATGGTTATGCAGTGTATATTGCTCTTTACCTCGGGAAGCTGAGTGGCGCCAAACTCCTTTATTGAGTCCACTCCACCCCTTGCCTTGCCATGAACCCGGCGGGGATTTCTGGGGTTGTCGTCGCCAGGGTGGTGCGGGTCCTCACCTGGATTGTGTGGATAATCAGGCTCAACGCTGGGCTCCGGATCTATATCCGGCGAGTAGGGGAAAACTCCCGGCTCTTCATCATAGGACCTGTATTCCGGCATGCTTCTTCCTCCCTCATTTGTCACCGCTGGCATAATCCACCCGGCTGCCGGGCGGACTTTCCAACCGTGTCTTCCTTAGTATGTATTTAAGGGCAAAAAAAATACACGGGCTTACCCGTGTATTCTTCTTATATATCCATGATGATTGGCAATATCATCGGCCTTCTCCTGGTTTTTTCGTAAAGGAATTTTCCCAGCGAGTCCCTTACCTGGGACTTTATATTGGACCACTCGGTTATGCCCCGGTCGGAGCACTTGTCCAGTATGGACTTTACCTTTTCCCTGACCTCATCCATCAACTTCTCAGACTCCCGCACGTACACGAATCCCCTGGACACTATATCCGGCCCTGAAATAACCTGACCGTTTTCCTTGCTCATGCTCACCACCACAATCAGTATGCCGTCCTGGGAAAGCTGTTTGCGGTCCCTGAGCACTATGTTGCCCACATCACCCACACCAAGCCCGTCCACCAGTACCCTGCCGGAGGTTACCCGGCCGGCCAGCTTGCCGGACCTTTTGGATAATTCCAGCACCTGGCCGTTTTCACAGACGAAAACATGGTTAGACGGTATACCCATTTCCCTGGCCAGCTTGGCATGCTTTATGAGCATGCGCTGCTCGCCGTGGACGGGAAGGAAAAATTTTGGCCTGGTCAGGTTTATCATGAGCTTCAGCTCTTCCTGGCTGGGGTGGCCGCTCACGTGCACTCCCGAAACAGACTCATAGATCACATTGGCCCCCCGCTTGAAAAGCATGTCTATTACCCTTCCCACCAGTTTTTCATTGCCCGGTATGGGGCTGGCCGAAAGAAAAATAGTGTCCCCGGGTATTATATCTATCTGGCGGTGGTCGCCGGTGGCAATCCTGGTAAGGGCCGACATGGGCTCACCCTGGCTGCCGGTGGAAATGTAAAACACCTTGTGCTTGGGCAGCCGGGCCGCCTCTTCCACCTCCACCAGAGTCCCCTCCGGTATGGACAGATAGCCCAGCTCGTGAGCAATGCTGACCACATTCACCATGCTGCGCCCCACGATGGCCACCTTGCGGTCATACCTGTGGGCTGTGGTGATGGCCTGCTGCAGCCGGTGCACGTTTGAGGCAAAGGTGGCCATTATAATCCGGTCCTTGGCCTGCCTGAAGGTCTCATCAAAGGTAAGGCCGACACTTTTTTCCGACAGGGTGTAGCCGGGCCTTTCCACATTGGTGCTATCGGACATAAGTACCAGCACACCTTTTTCCCCCAGCTGGGCGAACTTGTAAAAGTCCAGTATCTGGCCGTCAACCGGGGTGTGGTCAACCTTGAAGTCACCGGTATGCACTATTGTGCCAATGGGTGTGTGAATAGCCAGGGCCAAGGCATCCGGAACACTGTGGGACACCCTGATGAACTCCACCTTGAAGGGCCCTATCTGAACAGTATCCCTGGGTTTTACGATACGTAGGTCCGTGCCCTTTTCAACGCCCTGCTCTTTAAGCTTGCCGCCCAAAAGCCCCAGAGTAAGCCTTGAGCCGTATACCGGTACGTTGATCTGCTTCAGCACATAGGGCAGCGCCCCTATATGGTCCTCATGCCCGTGCGTCAGTACAATGGCCTGCACCTGTTCCCTGTTCTCCAGGAGGAAGGTGATATCCGGGATGACCACGTCTATCCCAAGCATCTCTTCCTCGGGAAACGCCAATCCGGAATCTATAACCAGGATCTTATCCCCGAACCTCACCGCCATCATGTTCTTGCCAATTTCGCCCATCCCACCCAGTGGAATAAGCGCAACTTTAGGTTCCTTCGCCAAAAATCCGCACCTCCCTACTGTTTTATAAAAGTCTGACAAATAAAAAATCACCGGTGAGCAAACAGGAGAAGGTGGGAATAAGATCACTCGGGTTTAGGTCATCGAATCTATTTTTCCCTTATAATGGCACATTAATACCGCGCCTCGTCCGTCTATTTTCACCAGCCCTAACACAAGTGAGAGACTTAAAGCCAGTCTCTCACCGCATGCCTTATATAAGTTTCAGTTCTGTCAGTATTCTCTTTACCTCTTCCTTTTCGGCTGCAGTGGCCTCCACCAGGGGCAGGCGCGGGGGCCCTGCCTGCCAGCCCGCCAGGTTCATGGCCGCCTTCACCGGCACCGGGTTGGTGGTTATAAAAAGGCCCTTGAAAATGGGGAAGAGCTGCATGTGCATCTGGGTCGCCAGGGTTGTATTGCCGGTGGTGAAAGCGTCTACCATCTTGTTAAGCTGGGGTCCTATTATGTGGGCGGCCACGCTTACCACACCCTTTGCCCCCAGGGCCAGCATAGGCAGGGTAAAGGAATCGTCCCCGCTGTACACGGCAAAGCCGTCGGGAAGGGTCCGGCGCAGCTCACTTACCTGGTCCAGACTTCCCGCCGCCTCTTTTATGGCTATAATATTGGGTGTCTCCGAAAGCCGTAATACGGTGGCCGGAAGCATGTTTACCCCGGTACGGCCCGGTATGTTGTACAGCATTACCGGCAGGTGGGTGCAGGAGGCTATGGCCTTAAAATGCTCATACAGGCCCTCCTGGGAAGGTTTGTTGTAATACGGGCACACCGTCATCACACCGTCTACTCCCACTTTTTCGGCAGCCTGGGTAAGCTCTATGCTGGCAGCCGTGTTGTTTCCCCCGGTGCCTGCAATAACAACGGCCTGGCCTCCAACTTCCTCCACCACCACCCTGAAAAGTTCCACTTTTTCTTCCTTTGTAAGGGTTGGTGATTCACCGGTGGTGCCGCATACCACTAGCCCGTCGGACCCAGATTGGGCCAGGTGACGGGCCAGCTTTCTGGCCACATTGTAATCCACTGCCATGTCTTTGTTGAAAGGCGTGATCATCGCGGTGAGAACCCGCCCGAAGTCATTAATCAAGACTTTCACCTTCCTTTCCGTATCCCGGTACGGTAATTACAGGCGTGTGACACGCCAGGTTCAAGCAGCCCAAAGTCTTTTGATTCAGCTGCTGAACTGCCGGTACAGAGCCCTTACAGCCTTTTCCATGTCTTCTCTCCTGACCAGGGCCCATATGGTGGTGTACGAATCGCTTGACTGAAGTATCTGTATATCTTCCCTGGTCAGCGCCTCCACTATCGAGGCCATTACTCCGGGAACCCCGGTCATGCCCGCCCCCACCGCAGCAACCTTGGCGCACCCGGGGGTAACATCGGCGGTGAAACCGGTGTTTTCCAGCACCTGGGCTGTTTTTTGCCGGGCTTCATCCTTTACGGTAAACACAACCATCCCCGGGTATACGTTAATAAAGTCAAGGCTGATTCCCGCCAGGGCAAGGCCCTTGAAAAGCCTTCTCTTCTGCCTGAGCCCCTCCTCATTTTCATCCACCGGCACCTTGAACTGGGTCAGGTTGGGTATCTGGGTTATGCCGGTAATGGTGCGGTCCCTGGTGATGTCTATGGTTCCCTTGTTGACTTCCCCGGTGCTGGTGACCAGTGTGCCGGGGCCGTCGGTAAAGGTGCACTTTACCCTCATGGGAATATTTTTTTGCATTACTATTTCCACGGCCCTGGGGTGTACCACCTTGGCGCCCTCGTGAGCCAGCTGGCATATTTCATCATAAGTTACCACTTCCCTGGGGCGGGCTTCCTCCACAATGCGGGGGTCGGCCGTCATGATGCCCTCCACATCTGTGTATATGTCCACATAGGTGGCGTCAAGGGCTACTCCCAGGGCGGCGGCAGTGGTATCACTACCCCCGCGGCCCAGTGTGGTTACCTCCCCGTCCTCGGTCATTCCCTGGAAACCGGTGACAACGACTATTTTTCCCTCTTTGGCATGTTTAATTATCCTGTCTGGCTTAACCTTCATTATGCGGGCATCGCTAAAAGCCCCGTCTGTGAGAATACCCGCCTGGGCCCCGGTGAGGCACACGGCGGCATGGCCCTTCTTCTGGAGGGTGGCCGCCATCATCACCCCGGCGATTATTTCCCCGCAGGACATCAGCAGGTCCATTTCACGTATTTCCGTGTCCTTGTATTCATCACGAATAGAGTTAATAAGGGTGTCGGTGGCGAAGGGATCTCCTAACCTGCCCATGGCCGATACCACCACAACCGGTGTATGGCCCTCCTCTTTAACCGCGATAACCTTATTGGCCACCTGTTCACGCAGTTCCCCGGTAACCAGTGAGGTGCCTCCAAATTTCTGCACTATGAATCTCATGCTTATCTCCCCCGCAGGCAGCTGTACTTGATAAGGAGTTCAGCTATCTGAACGGTGTTGGTGGCAGCGCCTTTACGGATCTGATCGGACACCACCCAGAGGTTCAGCCCTTTTTCGATAGAATTGTCCTCCCTGATACGCCCCACAAACACCTCATCCCTGTCGGAACAGAAAAGGGGCATGGGGTACTCCTTATTGGCGGGGTTGTCGACAACCACTATCCCGGGAGCGCCGGCCAGCACTTTTCTGGCCTGGCCGGCGGTGATCTTTTTCTCTGTTTCAATGTTCACTGATTCCGAGTGGCTGCGGTATATGGGAACCCTCACGGTGGTGGCCGTTATGCCAAAACTGTCATCATGCAATATTTTGTGGGTTTCCTTGACCATTTTCCACTCTTCCTTGGTATAGTCGAGGTCCTGGAAAACGTCAATATGCGGAATCAGGTTAAAGGCAATCTGGTGGGCAAATTTTTTGGGGGGATATTCCCCGCCCTTGAGGACCGCCCAGGTTTGGGCGGCAAGCTCTTCAATGCCTTCCTGGCCCGCCCCGGAAACGGCCTGATAGGTAGAAACCACCACCCGCTTGATCCGGGCTGCGTCGTGAATAGGCTTTAAGGCCACCACCATTATTATGGTGGAGCAATTGGGGTTTGCTATTATTCCCTTGTGCCACTTGACATCTTCGGGGTTAACCTCGGGAACAACCAGGGGCACCCCGGGATCAAGCCTGTAATTGCTGCTGTTGTCTATAACAACACAGCCGCGTTCTACTGCGGCCGGACCGAACTCCAGGCTGGCAGACCCACCTGCAAAGAGCGCGATATCCATATTCTCAAAGCTGTCCGGAGTTGTTTCCTCAACCGTATAGGTTTCTCCCCTGAATGGTATCTGTTTTCCAGCCGAGCGAGCCGTGGCGCATAGTCTCAGTTTTTCCAGCGGAAAATTCTTCTCGTCCAGAATCTTGAGCAGTTCATGTCCTACAGCGCCGGATGCCCCTACCACTACTACGTTGAAACCTGCCAATATTCTATCCCTCCTACAACCAATGCTATTTGTATACACCACGGGGGCCGGCCTCTTTTTACCTGTAGGATATAATCACCGGCTGAACCTGTTTTCCCTCCAGGGAGTGCAGTATTGTATCCACTATCAGGCTCATATCGGCTTTTAAAGAATTCGGCTTCCCGGTGGGACTGTCCTGTCCGAAAGGTACCATGTAAATATTCTTTGTATTTAATAATACACCAATATTTTTCGCATTTAAACCCAGCCCGTCGTTGGTGGATATTGCCAGAATAATTGGTGACTGGTTCCTCAGGTGGGCCTTGGCGGCCATTAGCACAGGGGTGTCGGTTATGGCGCCGGCCAGCTTTGCCAGTGTGTTTCCGGTGCAGGGAGCAATGACCAGCACATCAAATAATTTCTGGGGACCTACCGGCTCAGCCCCCACAAAGGAGTTGATCACCTTCCGCCCGGTGATCCTGTTAAGCTCTGACTTCCATTTTTCCGGTGACCCAAATCTTGATACGGTCTGGTCTACTGATTGGCTTATTATGGGAGTTACCTCGGCCCCCTCATTTTTCAAAGTGACCACTTCGGTAAATATTTCGTCCAGAGTGCAGTGTGATCCGGTCAGGGCAAACCCCACCCGAACACCTTTTAAACGCATGATGCCACCTCCGTTTTAAGGAGGCAGAAAAAGATCAAACGAGGGCCAGCTCCTTCGCCAGTATCCGGGGAACCACTTCAGCCAGTATCCTTCCGGCTGTTCTGGGCGCCACCCTGCCGGGCAGTCCCGGCGCCAGGATAGCTTTAATGCCCCGCCTTTGGGCCGCCGGGAAATCGGTGCCGCCGGGAGAGGATGCCAGGTCTATTATCAATGCTGAAGGTAATAGCCCTTCCAGCGCACTTTCGCCGAGAACCATCTCCGGTACAGTGTTGAATAGGAAATCCGCTTCTTTTGCTTCCAGTCCAAGCCGGGAAAAATCTGCAGCCTCCAGTCCCAGGGCAACAGCCCTGGCCCTTTGATCGGGATTCCGGGCCACAACCGTTGTCCTTGATCCCAGCGCCTTCAATTTCAGCGCCAGGGTCACACCCGTTCTGCCAAAGCCCAGGACAAGGGACCTGCTTCCGTGGATAGTGATATCGGAGTTTTCCATGGCCATCTGGATAGCTCCCTCAGCCGACGGGATGGAGTTAAGTACGGCCACCTCATCCAGTTTCATCAACTCGATAAGCTTCAGGCCGGCATAATCGGTCATTTCCCTTAAGACCTTCCCGGCCACCCCCACCAGAACCGGCGTCCCGGGCGGGAGTACGGACAGCAGTTCAGCTGAAAGCACCGGTGGCGGCTTTACAAAAGCAGTGTGCAGCTCGCCCCTGTCGTTGATACCGGGAACAGGCAGTATTACCGCCTTAGCCCCCGGCAACCCCCCGGCAATCCCCGGACATACCTCAATTTCCCGGCAGCATTTTACCGGCAGCCCCACTACCTTGACATGAGCCCCCATAGCCGCCAGGCGCTCAGCCAGTATAACTTCTCTGGCGTCTCCGCCAATAAGGGCAATGGCTGCCCCTTCCAAGCGCAGTTGCATAGCCGGAGAAAACCCTCCTCTGCCTCCATTTTAACAACAATATATGAGCCGGCAGATGGAGAGGTTACTGCGCCCCCCGGGGGATGCTTAACAGGGAATGCCGCCTTCAAAAATAACGCTTTCAAGTCCGTATACCATTTCATTAAGGTCCATAACCTTGCGAACAGCCAGGAGAACCCCCGGCATAAAAGACTCCCTCGACATGGAATCGTGTCTTATGGTAAGGGTCTGCCCCAGGCCCCCAAATATTACCTCCTGGTGTGCCATCAGCCCGGGAAGCCTGACACTGTGGATCCTGATGCCCTTTACAAACTCGGCCCCCCTGGCCCCGGTAAGGTTTTCGATATCAGAGACCTGCCTGGCGCGATATTCACCCCTCCCGAGGTTGATCAGCTCGGCTGTTTTAACTGCCGTTCCCGAAGGGGCGTCAACTTTTTTATCGTGATGCATTTCAATAATTTCAACATTGGGGAAATATTTGCCGGCCTCGGCGGCAAACTTCATCATTAAAAGGGCGCCAATGGCAAAGTTGGGCGCCACAACGCACCCCGTTTTATAGCGGTAGGCCTTTTCTTTTACATCATTTAACTGGTCGGCACTCATCCCGGTGGTGCCCACCACCGGCCTTACTCCCAGCTTCAAGGCGGTGCAGATGTTGTTATAAACAGACTCGGGGCTGGTGAAATCTATCATTATGTCAGGCTTTATGTCTTCCAACACTCTGCCCAGGTCCGGGTGCACTATTATGCCGGTCTCCACCGTATCCATCAGGACCCCGGCATCAATTTCCCCGGAAAAGGGGTCAACCGCACCGACCAGTTCAATATCTCCGGCCTTCCAGACGGCCCTTAAGGTTTCCCGTCCCATCTTTCCAGCCGCTCCGCTAACCACAACTCTAATCATAGGAATACATCCGGCCAGGCGGCGCCCGGACGGAAAACCTCCTCACAGCAAGTTACCTTCTACACTCTAAACGATCATGTAACCTTTATTTTCATATATCAGCAAAAATATGTCAAGCCAAAAAGGCATAAGCCTTTCTTTCTATGACTCAGGGGGGTCTGCCGAACTGTTGTGGTCGTATGGGATAATCAGCCCGCTGCCCGACCGGAATCTGAATTTAGCCGAGGGGCACCCTGTCTTGTCCGTTACTATGGAATATTTGTTTTTTCCGGCAAGGTAATTAAATCTCACCGGTGTACCCGATCTTAGTTTATCCATCCTTTAGAAACCCCCACACATAAAATATTCTATAACGCCGGCAGTGATCCTTCCTTAATCCATAATTTGCCAGCCCTGTTTCAATACATCCACATTTACCTGGGTTTCACCGTTAAACAGGTTACCTTCCACCACCCCCGAATAAACAAAGCAGTCCCTGGCATAGAGGGATTCCACAAGCCCTGCGGGCGCCTCAAACTCTCTCCGGTGACCGGAAGAAATATCCCTGGGATCAAAGGGCTCGGACAGCTGAAGCTCTCCGGCGAAATCCTCATACAGGAGCCACATTGTTCTTTCCAGGCCGGCGTCGGGATAAAAAACCGGCAGGCCTATGTCTTCCAGGGCTTCCCTCCGGGATATGGTATAGTTATGGGCATACAGCTTCTCGGTCAGTTTGTCTACTATAACCTGGACATTTTCCGCGCAGAGGCTGCATCCCCTCAGCCCCAGCAGCTTTTTGGCCAGAGAGCGGATCAGCAGGTAATTCCTGTGCACATTGCCCAGGGCCAGGGGGTGGATTTTCTCAGCCAGTAGGACAAAGATATCGGTTATGGATCCTGAATCTATACCGGCCGTTTCACAGGCCAGGGTAAAGTATGAGTATACATCCTCAATATTGACCGGCATCCTGGCCAGGGGATTGCGGGGGTCCTCAGGGTTGTATGCGTTTACCACGCTGGGGTCGATGGGCCCCAGCTCCCCCATTTTCCCCATGACTATTTCATCGGCCCCCAGGCAGAAAAGAGTGCCCGCGCTGTACGAACGAAAGGGAACCAGTACGCACAATTCCGGAGTATACTCCCTGATAAGCTGTATCAGCCTCCAGGGGGTCAGTATATCCCCTCCTCTGGTATACAGGAAAAGATCTATGCGCTGCCGGGCGGGCATTTTTTCAAGATGCCTGTAAAAGATGGGTATTACATCGGGAGCAATGCGGGTGTTCAGGTTTTCCCGGTCCCCTGTAACATAACATATTACCGTCGAGTTTCTGCGCCTTTGAATGTCTTCTATCAGTTCCAGCCTCTGCTGCCTCGCCATAGTTGTCCCCCGCCTCAATGAATAGTTCAGGTTATATTATTACCACTCCCCGGCAACCTTATGGTAAAAAAATAAAATAATACCTGCAGGCACTAAAAAAAGGGCTGCCGCCTCTCGGGACTATCGGTCCTTCACCCCGCAATAAAGCGCAAGGGGGTCTCACCCTTACCATCCCCCCAGGAAATTATCCAAATGGCATAATTTCTATCTATGTAAAAAATACCGCCGGATGCGGTATTTTTACGGCCTAAACCAGATGTCTCCTGAAATTTAGGTTGGTCTGATCCAGGTCGACGATAATCACCTCGAAGCCAATCTTCTTTACCGCCTCCCAGGGCAAAACCATATGCTGCCTGTCCACCCACAGGCTGATAAAGTTATTTTTCCTGGGTATTAATATAGAAGTTATTTTCCCCGACCCGGGCTCGATCACCAGATCGCTTTCGCCCACCACACCAAGCCTCGCACCGTCGTATATATTTACTATTTCCTTACCGGCCAGCTCGGCCATACGCATTTTTAGTTCCCCCGTTTCAATATTTATTGCGTAAACTAAGAATTCTGATCACGAAAGGCTGTATGACGGCAAGGGTAAAGGACAGCGCCGCCAGTGGCTCAATCCCCACACTAAAAACCTCCACTTTGCCGGGGACTTTAAGTTCCATGAAAGAAAAAGTCATCACCAGGGACAGGTAAATACCTCCGGCGGTTCCAAGCAGACCGGTCAGAGCCTCGGAAATGGGGGAAGGCCTGGTCTCCGACCCATCCCACGCCCTCTCCTTTATAACCCTGTTATCCAGCCTAACTTTAATGGAAAGTATAAGCAGGGCAAACACCATGACCCCCAGTGCAAAAGCAGGACTGAACAATACCATCACCTCCTGGAATATTATTATTGGGTGATAATGTATTTTATGCCATAAAATACTTTCATATTAAAAGGGGCTGCCGCCCCTCAGGACTATCGGTCCTTCACCCCGCAATGAGGGGGAATCCCCCTTCTTAACCCCCTTGTATAAAAAATTATCGACAAGGCGTAATTTTTTATACAGAAGGGGCTGCCGCCCCTCGGGACTATAGCGTCCCTCACCCTGCAATAAAGGGGGAACTCCCCCTTCTTAACCCCCTGGGAAATTATCCACATGGCATAATTTCTTAGATAAAAAAAAGCCGCCCTGGGGGCGGCGGCGTAATGGCGATGGAATTCAGCATTAACATTATTAATAAACTTATCAGAAATGCCCAAACCTGACCCTTACCCGAATTGATGGACACGCCAAACTGAGATAAAATCAAAATGATGGAGGTGTCCATAATGGGTCTAACTGGTAAAAGGCACAACAAAGAATTTAAAGTTGAAGCCGTGCGCCTGGTTA
>JAMCVT010000072.1 GCA_023475565.1 Actinomycetota bacterium | reverse complement strand
GAGGATTCTGCACGGAGCCGGGTTTAAAGACCTGAAGTATATGGAAGGCGGGCTGCAGGCCTGGCCGTATGACCTTGATTAATTTGAATAAGGTACATTAAAAAACAGCCGAATGGCTGTTTTTTTTGGGTCTAGCGGTACCGGGAACCTAACATATTAACATATTGTAGGACGAATAGTGCCAGGCCCTTAACTTGTTATTGATTGTGCGGACACCTTCTGTTAGGGGAGTCAACAGGGATGTTACCATTCATTTTTTACCTACAATCACCTTGACCAGTTAACCGGCCTGGACGGGACTTCCGCACCGGGTCGTATTACCGCATCAACTATAACTATTGGTCTCTCTACCTTGGGGGAAATACATCATCGTGATCTCCTATGATAAAGAATGTATTGATCTGGTTATGGCCATCGGAAGTTACTTCTATGATAATTCGTACTGACATATTGACGCTTATCTCATAGAAACTATTTGTACCCTGGAGCTTTTTATGGCGCAGAGAAGGATGACTCGGGTCAGTCATAAAAATACCAATTGCCTTTAACGCTTGCTTATTAGTCTTACTATCGAGTGACTTAAATTGTTTATCGAATTTTCGGGTGGATCTGAATCGTCTGGTCATTGTTCAATGCCATCCAAAAACTCTTTAATGGTTTTGAACTCCCGTACGCTTCCAGAATCAACATCTTTCTTGGCCTCAAGCATATCATTTTGGGTTTTGTCAGTCCAAAAGTAGGCTTGACTTGAAGGGATTAATTTCATTGGTTCGATCACAATCTTATCGTCAATAAGGCGAATATCAAGGACATCACCTTCATTAATATTTAATGTTTCCCTGATTTCTCTGGGAAGACTGATTAAATTGCGTCTTTGGACGAAGACTTTGTGGGAGGAGACTTGGATTTCCGCCATAGTATTCACCCCAATCGTATTTATAATTTCAGTATATGCGTAATTACGTATTTTTGCAATGGCTAAATGGTGCCTGGCCGTATAACCTGGATTAAAATTTAAAATCAATTTTATCCAAACAGAAGCAGCCGCCACGGCTGCTTCTGTTCTTATATGGAAGTGGAAGCAGCAGATGTTATTAACGTCATAAAATACCAGTTGCGCAAATATAGATTAGTTGAGGAGGGATAGGTATGGCTGCGGCGCCGCCGGGCAAGGCATATCAATACCGTCCGGAGATTGGTTTTATAAATGATGTCGGTCCGGTGCTTCCTTTGAAAATAAGGAAAATTATCCCTTCAGTGCACAGTGATCTGCTGGTCCGGCTGGAGGAAATAAGGCTGAGAGCTTTAAGGCCGCTGGCTCTTGGCCTGGACACGGGAGATGTTTTTATAAATGAGGCCGGTACGGTGGTGGAAGATCCGGAAAAAGCTTATCTGGTCAGCCGGGATGATGTGGAAAGGTGTCTGGGGCTGGTAAGCGGGTCATCAATATACGCCCTGGAAGAGGAGATTAAAAACGGCTTTATAACTATCCCGGGAGGGCACCGGGTGGGTATTGCCGGCAAGACTGTCCTCGAGTCGGGAAGAGTGAGGACGCTTAAATATTTTTCCGGTGTAAATATAAGGATATCGCGGGAGGTAATCGGATGTGCCCGGCCCCTGCTGCCCGGAATTATAGACAGTGAGGGGGGGACAATACGCCACACCATGATATTTTCCCCTCCCAGGTGCGGTAAGACTACTGTTTTGAGGGATGCGGTAAGGATGATAAGTGACGGAATTCCTGAGCTGGGGCTGCCCGGCCGGGCCGTGGGCCTGGTGGATGAAAGGTCGGAAATAGCCGGCTGCTACTGTGGGATACCCCAGCGCAATGTCGGGCTGAGGACCGATGTGCTGGACGGCTGTCCCAAGGCCGAGGGAATGACTATGCTGCTGAGGTCCATGGGGCCCTCGGTTATCGCCACCGATGAGATAGGCGGCCATGAGGACGTCAGGGCACTGGAGGAAGTTCTTAACGCCGGGGTAAGAGTAATTTTCACAGTGCACGGGTCATCGCTGGAAGAGTTGGCCGCCAGGCCGGCTCTTAATTATCTTTTCAGGCTGGGGGTCGTGGAATGCTTTGTGCAGCTGGGCAGGGACAAAAGGGCCGGAGTGGTTAAAGGCATTTTCGACTCTAAAAAATTTCTTAAGGCGGGTGCTTTCCAGTGTTTAAGCTGATTGGGGCGGCAGTGCTGGTGGCGGCCGGCGGCGCCGCCGGGATGCTGGTGGCCAGGGATTACGCCCGCAGGCCGGTGGAAATAAGGTCAATAATTTCAGCGTTGCAGATGCTGGAAACTGAAATAATATATGCGGCCACCCCCCTGGGGGAGGCCATGGAGAGGGTGGCCTGCGCCACAGACGGCCTGGTGGCCGGCTTTTTCCGGGAAGCCTCCCGGTCATTAAGCAGCGGTGAGGGGGCCACAGCCGGTGAGGCCTGGGAAAAATCCCTGGCCGGTTTTTACCGGCAGAGCTCCTTAACGGCCGGTGACTTCGCCATTCTGAAAAACCTCGGCCTGGCGCTGGGCCGGTCAGGCCGCGCAGACCAGGAAAAACACCTTAAGCTGGCCTGTGAGCAGCTTAAAAGGGAAATGGCCGGGGCTGAAGAGGCTGCGGCAAAAAACACCAGGATGTGGAATTATCTTGGTTTCTGCGGTGCCCTTGCGGCAGTAATAATACTTTACTAAACGGGGGTGTAAAAGCTGTGGGATCAGATGTTAACCTCATTTTTAAAATTGCCGGGGTGGGGATACTGGTGGCGGCGGCCCACTGGGTGCTGAAAAGCGCCGGCAAGGAGGACTACGCCTTTATAACCACTCTGGGCGGGGTGGCGGTGGTGCTGGTATGGGTCATTTACCAGTTGGGGACTCTTTTTGATCAGGTAAAATCGGTTTTTAAGCTTTTCTGACGGAAGGGGATAGCGCCGGTGGACATCATGCAGGTGGTCGGACTGGGTTTGGTGGTGGCTGTCCTGGCGGTTATACTGAGGGGCAGCAAGCCTGAAATGGCCGTTTTGCTGAGCATTTCAGCAGGAATAATTATATTCCTGGCCATGATCGGCAGGATTAACTCGGTGCTGGAGGTTATAAAGGACCTTTCGGCCAGGGCCAATCTCAGCATGGTATACCTCGGCACAATTCTAAAAATAGTCGGCATTGCTTACGTAGCTGATTTTGGCGCCCAGATATGCAGAGACGCCGGAGAGGGAGCCGTGGCTTCCAAGATAGAGTTTGCCGCCAAAATTATAGTGCTGGTGATGGCGGTGCCTATAGTGGTGGCCGTGCTGAACTCGCTGTTAAAGGTGGTGCCGTGAGGTGGCAGTATGCGCAAACTGATTATTATTCTGTTAATATTTTACCTTATGGCGCCCGCCGCCTGTCTGGCCGGGCCGCCCGGGCACCAGGAAAAAGATGCGGAAGCCGGCGCTGTTCCTGAGCTTAATTTTGATGAGATAGACAGGTATATAGGCCGGCTGGATGCCGAGATAAAAAGTGTTTCCCCGGATATAGACTTCAGGCAGCTGGTCTATAAAATAGCCCGTAATGAGGTGAGCTTCAGCCCCGGAGAGATTGCTAAAAAACTGGCCTCTTACATATTCATGGAGGTGGTGGCCAATTCATCCCTGCTGGGCAAGCTTGTCCTGCTGGCCATCATCTGCGCAGTGCTGCAGAACCTCACCGCGGCCTTTGAAAAAGGGACCACCGGCCAGCTTACCTACATGGTAACCTATCTGGTAATGGTGGCCCTGGCCATAGGGTCCTTCACCCTGGCGGTGAATTCCGGCCGGGAGGTGGTGGACAGGATGGTTACCTTTATGCAGGTCATACTGCCGGTGCTCCTGACCCTTCTGGTGGCGGTGGGGGGATTTACCGCCGCAGCCATATACCAGCCGGTGGTGTTCATAAGCATAGCCCTTATAGCCACCATAATAAAGAACATAGTACTTCCCCTGCTGCTTTTTTCAGCCGTACTGGTACTGGTCAGCAATCTCTCCTCCAAATTCAAGGTATCCAACCTGGCCGGGCTTATAAAAAATGTGGCCATGGGCATTTTAGGGGCCGTGAGCACCATATTTCTTGGTGTCTTATCGATACAGGGAGTGGCCGGGGCGGTGGGTGACAGCGTGGTCTTAAGAACTGCCAAATTTGCCACGGACGCTTTCGTGCCGGTGGTGGGAGGAATGTTTTCAGACGCCCTGGAGGCCATTGTAAGCTCATCGCTGCTGATAAAAAATGCGGTGGGCATCGCCGGAGTGGTGGTGGTGCTGTCCATAATGATCATGCCCCTGCTTAAAATTCTCTGCATTGCCCTTATCTACAAGCTGGCCGGGGCAATGATTCAGCCTGTGGAAGAAGGGCAGGTGGCCGGGTGTCTCAACGACCTGGGCAACAGCCTGCTGTCTGTGTTTGCCGTGGTGGCCACGGCGGGGCTGCTTTTCTTTTTCACCCTGGCCATAGTGGTGGCGGTGGGCAATATAACGGTAATGCTGAGAAGTTAGCTGCGGGGAGGCGGGCTATGGAAACTCTTCGGGCGCTGGTGCAAAACCTGGTCATCATAGTTATACTGGCCGTACTGCTGGAAATGATGCTTCCCGGCGGGGAAATGAGAAGATATACCAAAATGGTGCTGGGACTTATGGTCATTGTTGCGGTTATACAGGCAGTCAACGGGCTCTCCGGAGGGGGGCTGTTCAAGGAGATTGAAGAGTACGCCTGGCGGGACGAAAGCAGTGGGGGCCAAAGGCTGGATATAATGGAGCGGGGGAAAAGTCTGGATGAGGAAAACAAAAGGCGGGCCATGGAGCGCTACCGGTATGGAGTGGAAAAACAGGTTGCCGGGCTGGCTGGCCTTGACAGCAGAATTAACCTGTCCGGCACTGAGGTTATTGTGCAGGACGACCCCTCGAAAAAAGATTATGGAAGGATCAGTGAGATAAATCTGGTGTTTGGCAGGGGCGGTTCAGACAGCAGGCAGGTCAGGCCGGTGGACACAGTATCGGTAAATGCGGGAGATAAAAATACCGGGCCGGCGGACGGTGACGGGCTTCCCCCCGAAAAGATGGAGGCCGCTAGGAGTGCGGCCGATAAAGTGGCCAGCTTTTATAACCTTTCACCGGATCAGGTGAAAGTCATTTTTAAGTGAAGGGGGTTTTCTTGTGTCCGGTTTAGCAGGCTGGATCGGGGGAAAATGGGATAACGGCGGAGGCCGGGGCCCGGTGAAATTCAACCGGAAAAAAATGATATGGCTGGCTGCCGCCGTAATGCTGGGTGTATCATTGATTCTTCTTGGCAACACCGGCCAAAGCACAGACAGCAGTGAAAAGACCCAGAATATAAACACTAAGGCGGCGGAACCCCTGCCCGCTCCTGAAAAATCAAAGATGGCCGGGGAGGAAGAGTCGCTGTCCTCAAAACTGGAGAAAATGCTGGAAGGCATAGAGGGCAGCGGCAGGGTAAAGGTAACGGTCAGGCTGGAGTCTTCGGCCAGGGAATTATACGCCCTGAATAAAACGGCCGGAAGTAAGAACACCCTGGAAAAAGACCAGGGCGGCGGGACCAGGACAATAAATGAAAACAGTGATGCCACCCAGTTGGTCATAGCCAAGGGCGGGAAGGGCGATGAGCCTGTGGTGGAGATGGAAAGCGCCTCCAGGATATCAGGGGTGCTGGTGGTGGCCGGGGGGGCCTCGGACCCCGGGGTGAAGGAAAGGCTTTTTGAGGCAGTCCGTGTGTCCCTGGATGTTGAGCCCCATAAAATACTGGTCCTTCCCGGAGAAGGGGGTATCCGGTGATGGTATTTATAAATTTGAGGAAAGCCTTCATTACAGTGATGTTTGTGCTGGGGGCGGCAGCCCTGCTCCTTATATATAGCGGGTCGTCAGGGCTTTTTTCTACCGGCGGCCAGGCCTCCAGGACTTTATCCCCGGCTCTTCCCGGGGATCAGGCACTGTCAGGTGAGAAGGTGAGCGCAGAGCCGAGGGAAAGAACTGCCCCAACTCCGGAAGGACAGGGAAATGAAAGCTTTTTTGTTGAATACAGGCTGCAGAGAGAAAAATCAAGGGGCAGGCAGGTAGAAATACTGGAAGAGATAGTCAATAACCCCTCTTCAGCCGCTGAAACCAGAAAGGCAGCCCAGGATCAGCTTATGGAGATTAGCGGCAGTATTTCAAAGGAAGTAAGGGTGGAAAACCTGCTCCGGGCAAAGGGCTACCGGGACGCTGTGGTCTGTATGGACCGCAGGGGGGTAACCGTGGTCATGGAAAGCAAGGGCCTCAGCCCTGCTGAGGAGGCCGGCATAATAGATATAGTTTCCAAGGAAACAGGATTTGGTGAACAGGGGATAGTGATTATTCCCAAAAAGCACTAAACAGTTTAAAAAAACCGCCCAGTTAAAAAAACCGGGCGGTTTTTTATTGTGATGGCGCTTACACTACAGAGTTTTAAGGGCCTGCCTATTATGAACGTATTATCCTGTCCCCTGTATTCAGGCCTGAAATCAGAACTTTCGGGCTGGGTACATTGTATACCGGTTTATTGTATGCAAAAACGATGGAACCTATAGGAATATTGTATACTTAGCCAAACACGCTTTCTGAACGGTACTAAATCACATATAATTGCATTAAGAGTGGCATATGGATTGCCTATTGCCATTTTCAAACTCTGATAAACATTTAACCACTGGTTAGGGGGATAAAACTTGCCAGCTATTAAAATTACGGATACAACGCTGCGGGATGGCCACCAGAGCCTTTGGGCAACAAGGATGAGGACGGAGGATATGCTTCCGGTGGCTGAACTCATGGACGGCATTGGTTTTCACTCCATGGAGGTCTGGGGTGGAGCGACCTTTGATGTGTGCCTCAGATTTCTGAACGAGGACCCGTGGGAAAGGCTGAGGGCATTAAAGGTGCGCATTAAAAAAACACCTCTGCAGATGCTCTTGAGAGGCCAGTCACTGGTGGGCTACCAGCATTATCCCGATGACGTGGTGGAGGCCTTTGTAAAAAAGACAGTGGAAAACGGCATCGACATTATAAGGGTTTTTGATGCCTTAAATGATATAAGGAACCTTGAAACCTCAATAAGGGCGGGGAAAAAGGCGGGAGCACATGTGCAGGCCGCAGTGGTGTACACGGTCAGCCCGGTGCATACTACAGAGCACTATGTAGAGACCGCCACAGAGCTGGCCCGCATGGGCGCCGACTCCATATGCATAAAGGATATGGCCGGGCTGCTGGCCCCATACACCGCCTATGACCTGGTAAGGCTGCTCAAGGAAAAGGTGGGCCTGCCGGTGCAGCTGCACAGCCACTACATTGGAGGTCTGGCAGTGGGGACCTACCTTAAGGCCGTCGAGGCAGGCGTCGATGTAATTGATACAGCCTCGGTGCCCCTTGCCTTCGGACCCTCGCAGCCTCCGGTGGAGACAGTGGTCAGGGCGCTTAAGAACACCCCCTATGATACCGGCTTAAGCCTGAGGCAGCTTTTTGAAATGGCCCGCTATTTTGAAAAGCTCAGGCAGGATCAGGGCCAGGCACGCGGGGTAACCCGGATAAATGACATGAGGGTATTTGAGCACCAGGTCCCCGGGGGAATGATTACCAATCTGATTACCCAGCTGGAGGAGCAGAAGGCGCTGAGCAGGCTGCCCGAGGTGCTGGATGAGATACCGAGGGTCAGGGAGGAATTCGGCTACCCCCCCCTGGTCACGCCAACCAGCCAGATAGTAGGAACCCAGGCGGTGCTTAACGTTCTTTCCGGAGAACGGTATAAGCTTGTACCCGGAGAAGTCAGGTCTTATGCCCAGGGACTATACGGCAGGCCGCCGGCCCCCATGGATGAAAAAATAAAGGCCAGACTTTTAGGGGACCGGGAGGAGTACTCCTGCAGGCCGGCCAACCTGCTGGAGCCCAGGATGCCAAAAGTAAGGGAAGAGGCCCGGGGAATGGCGGAGACCGAAGAAGAATTCCTGATCTACGCCATGTTCCCGCAAATAGCCGCAAAGTTTTTCGAGAACAGGAAGAAACAAAAAGATGGAACAGGTAAGCCTGTGCCGGTTGAATTTCCAGCAAAAAGGAAAATAAAGAACCCGGACACTGAGGAGGAATTGGAAATGAATATTCAGGACATAAAAGAACTGGTGCAGCTTATAAATAATTCTGATATTCAGGAGCTGGCCCTGGAGAATAACGGCCTGCGGGTTTCCATAAGAAAGTCCGGAGCTGAAGGTGTTGAAGGCGAAAAGCTGCCTCTAAAAGATACAGGTAAAAGCTCCGCCGGGGCAGTTGAAAATAAGACCGCCCTTCCTTCGGAGGAAGAGGGGAACCTGATCGTCAAGTCGCCCATGGTGGGGACCTTATACCGGTCTCCGGCGCCTGACGCAGCTCCCTTTGCCAGTGTGGGCGAAATGGTTGCCAAGGGCCAGACCCTGTGCATCGTTGAGGCCATGAAGCTGATGAATGAGATAGAGGCCGAGGTATCCGGCAAGATTGTGGAGATACTGGCCGAGAACGGGTCCCCGGTGGAATACGGACAGCCATTGTTTGTCATAAAAATTAGTCAGTAGAGGTGCAGTGCCTATGTTCAAGAAAATACTCATTGCCAACAGAGGTGAGATAGCCCTCAGGATAATAAGGGCGTGCCGGGAGATGGGAATTTTGTCGGTGGCGGTTTATTCCGAGGCCGACAGAGAGTCCCTTCATGTAAAGTCTGCCGACCAGTCTGTATGCATCGGACCGGCGCAGCCGTCGGAAAGCTACCTGAAGATACAGAATATAATCAGCGCAGCCCTGGTAACCGGAGCTGACGCCATTCATCCCGGATATGGATTTCTTTCGGAAAATGCAGGTTTCGCCAGGATAATTGAGGAACAGGGAATAACTTTCATAGGCCCCTCGGCAGCGGCTATAGAAAATATGGGTGACAAGGCAGTGGCCAGGGAAACCATGATCAGGGCCGGTGTTCCGGTGGTGCCCGGATCCGACGGGATTGTTGGAGATACCGGGAGAGCGCTGGAAATAGCGGAAAAAATAGGCTACCCGGTAATAGTTAAGGCCTCGGCCGGTGGGGGCGGCAAGGGAATGAGGGTGGTGCACAGCCCGGAAAATCTTATTAAATCCGTTCAGACTGCCCGGAGCGAAGCAAAGGCAGCCTTCGGCAGCTCCGACGTATATATGGAAAAATACCTTGAGGAGCCCAGGCACATTGAATTTCAGATACTGGGAGACAGGCACGGAAACATAGTGTACCTGGGTGAAAGGGACTGCTCCATTCAGAGAAGAAACCAGAAGGTGATCGAAGAGGCCCCCTCCACCGCCCTTAACCAGTCATTGAGGGAAGAAATGGGCCGGATGGCTCTAATGGCTGCCGCTGCCGTGGGCTACCACAGTGCCGGAACAATAGAATTCCTGCTGGACAGGAACAAAGAGTTCTATTTTATTGAGATGAACACCCGGATTCAGGTGGAACACCCGGTAACTGAGATGATTACCGGGATAGACCTGGTAAAGGAACAGATAGCCATAGCGGCAGGGGAAAAGCTTTCTGTATCCCAGCAGGATATTAAAGTTACCGGCTGGGCCATTGAGTGCAGGATAAACGCCGAGGACCCGGCCAGAAACTTTACTCCCTTCCCCGGTGTGATAACCAGGTATATTCCACCGGGAGGACCCTGGGTGAGGGTGGACAGCGCCGCCTACCAGGGCTGGGAGGTGCCCCGCCATTACGACTCCCTGATAGGTAAGATAATCACCTGGGGAAGAGACCGGGGCGAGGCCATTGAGAGAATGAGAAGGGCTCTGGGGGAATTCCGGATTGAAGGAGTTATGACCACCATTCCTTTCCACCAGAAGGTGCTGGATAATGCCTTCTTTAAAAGAGGGGAGATTTATACCAACTTTATACAGCGAAGGATATCGGAATAATAAGGCACAGAGCCCTGTGAAGGGGCTCTTTCGTTTGATTTGGCCGGGCCGTTCTGTTATAATTAACTTGCCTATAAGGTAAAAAATAGCAGGAAACGGCGGGTGAATATAAATGGAAATGTTGGAAAATAATGATGTTCTAATTAAGGACGAGCATACCGGGCTGGGCTCAATAAGGATAGCTGATGAGGTTGTAAAGATAATCGCCGGGCTGGCGGCCACCGAGGTTCAAGGCGTGATCGGCATGAGCAGCGGAGTGGTGGGCGGCATTGCCGAAATGCTGGGCAGAAAGAATATGTCCAAGGGAGTAAAGGTGGAGGTGGGAGAAAAGGAAGCTGCCGTCGACACCTTTGTGGTGATTGAATATGGCACCCGCATTCCCGATGTGGCCGCGAAGATACAGGAAAATGTAAAAAAAGCCATTGAAAACATGACCGGCCTGGTGGTGGTGGAGGTTAATGTAAATGTTCAGGGAGTGGCCTTTGGCCATGACGTAAAGGAAGAGGATCACAGGGTTAAATAAACTTTGGCGGGCATGAGGCCGTGAGCGTGTTTTTGGGGGTGAAATAATGAATCCTTTGGACAGGGGTATTACTATAGTTTACGCGCTGGCCGGAATAGCGGCGGCAATAGTCTGCACGGCGGTTCTGGGCGGCTGGATATGGCCGGCTAAATTCTATACGGCCCTCAAGGAGCAGCCCGGTTTCTGGGAAACAGCTTACGCTCTTTTGGCCATAGCTGTCCTGGCAGGGCTGAGGATAATATGGGCGGGCTTTAAGCCGGTGAAAAAGCACGCCGTGGTTCAGGAGGGGTCTCTGGGCCAGATACGCATAGCCCTGGAGGCCATAGAGTCATTGGTGGAGAAGATTGCCCTGGAGCAGAGGGGTATAAAGG
>JAMCVT010000063.1 GCA_023475565.1 Actinomycetota bacterium | reverse complement strand
CACCGGCTACCTGGGGACAAAAAGCAAGGGGGACATCGCCATAGGCGTGGCCTGGCCCTTTGAGTCCAACAACAGCCTTTTTAAAGAGGGAGTTGAGCTGGCCGTCAAGGAGATTAACCAGGGCGGCGGCATCAAGGGCCGTAATATTCAATTGGTGATGAAAGACGACCAGGCCTCGGTAGCGGTAGGGATGGCCATCGCCCAATCATTTGCCAAAGAGCGGCAGGTGGCGGCAATAATAGGGCACAGAAATTCCTTTGTTTCCATTCCTGCCTCCAGGATCTACGAAGAAGCGGGGCTGGTTATGCTTTCCCCGGCATCAACCACGCCGGAACTGACAAGAAAGGGTTACCGGTCCGTATTCCGCAATCTTCCCAGCGATGATGAAATTGCCAGGAAGATGGCCATTTTTTGTTCCCAGCAGGGTCAAAAGCGGATGGTGGTATATTACTCCGAGGATTTTTGATTATCCTGTCCACGTCCAGGCTGAAACGTTCAGCCTGTTCTTGATCATTAATCATCTTCATCCCACCCTACAGCATCCAGCTCAGACCTCAGCCTTTGTACCGCCCTGTATATGATTACAGCCACATTGCTCTTAGTCAGACCGGTGATTTCTGATATTGCGCCATTGGTCAGTCCTGCGGCGAATTTAAGGCCGATGAGATCTCTCTCCCGATCACCGAGCCTTGTCATGGCCTTTAGCAGTTTGTCCAGCTTTTCCCTGCGGATCAGGGTGTCCGCCGGGCTGTCACCGGTACACGCAATCTGGCCCATCCATTCAATCGGCACGCACCGGTTCCTTTTCTGTGCGCGTATGTAGTCGGTCATCGTGTTGTGGGCAATGGTAAATATCCAGCTGCTGAAAGGCGCCTTGTCCTTTTGGTAACTCCCAATTTTGGATACAACAAGCTCAAAAACCCTGCTGGTGAGATCTTCAGCCTCGTGCGGGTCGCCAACGCGATAGCGGATATATTTGTATATGCGGGGGAGGTAGTGGTCGTACAATTCCGCAAAGGCAGCCGGATCGTTCACGGACCGGGCTACAAGGTCCTGATGATTTTTCAAGGGTACAACCTCATGCGTCAGATTCATTTCAAAAAGGCCCCTTACCGTTTATACGCAGGGTGCGGCTTTACATTACACCGCTTCTATAATTTTTGTGCTGTAATTCTTTCGGCGTTCCTAACAATAGATGGAAATTAGATCTGCAGCAGCAAAGGCTGGCTGTTATCCTGGAATAGCTGCCAATGCTATGGGTAAGCGCTGTCGTTACAGCCTCAAAGCATATTTGACACGGTGACCGGCTGGGGAGCGACAGGCGGAAGTCAAAATACATATATGGTAACATTTCAACATCTTACACACTTTTCCCTTTTAAACCAACAAAATATATAATTTTTAGACATCTCGTTTTATATGTGATGTAATTATCATTTGATTGGGACGCCGCCCACCCACTTTAGTTTAATTCATCAAAAAAAGCGCCTTGCCTCACCGCTTGGCGCTTTCCTTTTTGTGAATTATTGCCTGATTTCTTTCTTATTTTGGCTTCCCTACGGATCAGCCTCAACATATGAAAACTAACCGCCTTATTGCTCTATTGATCATGGCTGCCTTTTCCCTCTTTATTTATCATAGCGCAGCGCCTCTATAGGATCCATGCCTGACGCCCTTTTTGCCGGATAGTAGCCGAAAAATATACCTATGGCGGCTGAGAAGCAGAAGGATACCAGTATGGATGTCAGGGTAATGGAGGTTTGCCACCCGGCCAGCTTTGATATCAGCTGGGCCCCGGATATGCCTAGCAGTATTCCGGTTATACCCCCGATCATGCAGAGTGTCAGGGCCTCCACCAGGAACTGGTTGCGAATATTGCCCCCGGTGGCCCCCACGGCCATGCGCAGCCCTATTTCTTTGGTCCTTTCGGTTACTGATACCAGCATTATATTCATTATTCCTATTCCTCCCACCAGGAGAGAAACGGCGGCCACGCTGGCCAGAAGAAGGGTCAAAACTGCTGAGGTGCTTTCTACAGTGGCCAGCACAGAGGCCAGGTTGCGCACATTGAAGTCATCCTGGGCAGACCCTGTAATACGGTGCCTTTCCCTCAAAAGATCTTCAATGCCTGCCTGTACAGACTCCATACTCTCGGGTGTGGTGGTCTGGACATTGATCAGCCGGACATTTCTCGCGCCGGTTAATCTTCTCTGGGCAGTGCTTACAGGTACAAAAACAGTATTGTCCTGGTCCTGCCCCCCCAGCGAGGCCCCTTTTTGCTCCAGCACTCCTACAACGGTAAAGGCAAGCTTGTTTACCCTTATTATCGATCCTACGGGGTCGGAGCCCGGGGGGTACAGGTTATCCACCACAGTGCTGCCCAAAACCGCCACCGGGTTGGCCGCTATGACATCATCATGGGCAAAAAATGATCCCGATCTGGTGGGCCAGTCTTTAATCGCCTGTATTTCCGGCGTGGTGCCGTCCACCTGGGCGGTCCAGGTCTGGCTGCCGTACCCCAGGGTGGCGTTTGCAGATAGCTCCGGGGCCACGTAGGTCACATCTTTCAGCTGAGATATGGCCGCGGCGTCATCCACGTTAAGTGTGTTGACATTGCCCCCGGCCCCCCGGACAGCCCCCTGCCCCGCACCGGGGAACACCATAAGAAGGTTTGACCCCATGCTGGCAATCTGGCTCTGAATGGTTTTGCTGGCCCCCTGACCCACCGATATCATGACTATCACGGCAGCCACCCCTATTATTATTCCCAGCATGGTCAGCAGCGAGCGAAGCTTGTTGGCCTTTAGACCGTTTAGAGCAACCTCAAAATTATCCTGCAGCCTCATAGGGCCACCTCCGCCTCGGCCTGCGCGGCCGCCAGGTCATCGGAGGCGTTTCTGCGGTCCGGGACCCCGCTGTCCTCGATAATCCGCCCGTCCTTTATGGTTATCGAACGGCGGCAGTACAGCGATAGATCCCTTTCATGGGTGACCATAACCACTGTTATACCTTTATCAATATTCATCTTTTGAATAATTGCCATAATCTCCAGGCTGGTTCTGGAGTCCAGGGCGCCGGTGGGCTCATCCGCCAGTATAAGGGAGGGGTTGTTTACCAACGCCCGGGCTATGGCTACTCTTTGCTGCTGCCCGCCGGACATCTGGTTGGGGTAATGGTGTGCATATTTGTACAGTCCCACCCAGCTCAATACTTCTTTGGCCCTTTCGTCCATTTCTTTCTTTTCCATTCCGGAATAAACCAGGGGCAGCTGGACATTGGCCAGGGCGTTTACCCTGCCCAGCAGGTTGAAGCCCTGAAATATAAAGCCTATTTTTTTGTTCCTGATGGCCGCCAGCATGTCTTTATCCATCCCGGACACATCCTGCCCGTCGAGATAGTAGGCCCCTTCAGTTGGCTTATCCAGGCAGCCCATTATATTTAACAGGGTGCTCTTGCCTGACCCGGAAGACCCCAGAACCGCCACCATATCTCCCGGCTGGATAGAAAGGTTGACGCCCTTTAAGGCAAATATGCTTGATTCACCCATTATATATATTTTCGTGGTGTTTTCCAGTTTTACAACTGCCTTTTCCTGCATTAACGCCACACCCTTTACCTCTCTGAGTTGTCTTTAGCGTCTTACGTTGGATCCCCCCCTGGGCGCTCCCATAAAAGGAACGTTACCCTGGGAGGATGCGGACGGCGTGCCGGAGGAACCCAGCACCACTTTCTCTCCCTCTTCCAGCCCCTTTACCACCTCGTAGCTCCGCATGTCCGACAGCCCCAGCGCCACCCGCCTGGGCACGGGATTTCCGCTTCCATCCAGCACAAGCACAAAAGCACTCTGCTCCCCTGGATTAAGCTCATTTCCAGCATTCTTATTCTTGTCTCTGCCGCCGCCGGCCGGAGTACTGCCGTCTCCTCCCCCGGCAGTGAGCTTCATCTTGTTCATATAGGTTACCGCGTAGTTGACAGCCCCCTTTGGAATGGCCACAACCTTTTCATGACGGTCAACTATTATATTGACGTCGGCCGGCATGCCGGCCTTCAGATCACTGTATTTTTCATCAGTCTGTATGATCACGTCATAAATCTGCACATTTGACTCGGTATAGGCCTGGGGTGAAATGCTGATCACCTTCCCGTTAAATTTTTTATCCGGAAAGGAGTTAACCGTGAATTCAACCTTCTGTCCCAGCGCTGTCCTGCCGATGTCGGCCTCGTTTACCTGGGCCCTTACCTGTAGGGCTTCTGAAATTATTGTAATAAAACCCCCGCCGCTTGTGTTATTGTTATTCGCCGTTGCCCTCTGGCCCACTGCCCCGCTCACCGCACTTACAATGCCGTCTATGGGGCTGGTCATTACGGCGCCCTCAAAATCTTTTTGGGACATCAGCAGCTGGGCCCTGCTGCTTTCTACCGAGGCCCCGGCCGACGCTATGTCCTCGGCGCGGTTTCCGGCCTGCAAAAGCTTTAAGGACTCCTCTGACTGGGTAAGCTTTCCCTCGGCATTAACAAAATCCATATTTGCCTTATCAAAGTCAGACTGGGAAATAGCTCCCACCCCCTGAAGCTCTTTATAGCGCTCCAGGTTTTCTTTGGCTATGTCATAGCTCACCCGGGCCATTTTAACATCGGCCCCGGCTTTGGCCAGTTCCTCCTGCCTGGGCCCGCTTACCAGCAGGTCATATTTTGCCTGGGCTGACTTTAGGCTGGCCCCGGCCTGGATTAGCTGGGCCTTAAGGTTTTCATTCTCCTGCTCAGCCAGAGGCTGGCCCACAGTAACGTGATCGCCTGCCCTGACATGGATGGCTTTAATAATCTCCGAGTTTTTAAAGCTCAAAGAGATGGTGTCCACCGGCTCCACCTTTCCGCTGGCCGTAATGGTGCTGGTGATGTCACCCTTTTGGGCTGTGTCCACCTGATATTCCCCGGACGCACTGCCGGCGCCCCTGAAGATAATAAACCCCGCCAGTAATACAATCACAGCAGCAATACCTGCAGACAGCACCTTTCTTCTCTTTATCACACTGCTGATCACATTAAAACCGTTAATAACTGTCGCGGGCACTTTTCCCAAGAAAGATCCCCTCCCGGCCTCAAGTTTTGTTAACATAATCCGTTAATTATTTAACATATTTTAAAAGGGCTTATTCACCTTTATCGCCCTTTAATCTTTCCTCCTGAATAAGATAGAGCCGGAACACAGTTCCCTCTTCACCGGTACTTTGCATAATCAAGTCCCCCCCATGAGCCCTGGCCAGCAGGCGGCTTATAGTAAGCCCCAGCCCCAGCCCGTGCTTGCCGGCTTTGCCGGGAAAACCCCGGTAGAACCTTTCGAAAATAAACTGCCGGTCCTTGGGGTCCACTCCCTTTCCATTGTCGGAGACATCAATGACAACCCTTTTACTATCCATGAACATGGTTGTTTTGATGACCATGGCCCCGGCCTTCCGGCTGTTGCTAAACAGGTTTATAAGCACCTGGCGGAGCCTGCCGGGGTCACCGCTTACCCATACCTGCTCACCGGGCGCCTCTATTTCGAAACGAACACCATGGGACTCCGGAGAGCTTCCCATTTGCCGGACTACCTCTTCCATAAGGCTCTTTAGATCAACATCTCTCTTTTTTATTGGTGTGGCGCCTGCCTCAAATGAGGAGAAATCAAGAAGCTCCTCCACCATCTGCTGCAGGCGTATCGATTCATAATGGGTTATCCTTAAAAACTCCTCTGCCTCTTTACCTGTTACCACCTTGTCCTGAACAGCCTGGATCATGCCCCGCACAGAGGTTATCGGGGTGCGCAGCTCGTGGGACACACCGGCCAGCAGTTCAGTCCTCAGCCGCTCAAGCTGTTTTAGCTGCCGGGCCATGTTGCCAAAGGAGTTTACCAGCTGCTGCAGCTCCTTTTCCTTAACATTATCCGGCAGAACAGGATCATACCTGCCCCCGGCAATAGACTGCGCCGCTGCGGCTATTTCACGAAGCGGGCGGGTTAGTCTCCGGGAAAGGTGATACAGCACCAGCCAGCCGGCCAGGGTAATGATTCCGGTAAGCATAGCCAGGGCCAGATAGAGGCGGCGGGTCTCCAGCAGTATATTTCTGGCCGGCATACTTATGTAAAGCGCCTTTACCACGGTACCTCCCTCAATAACAGGCACACCCACACGCAGCCAGGTTTGGGAGTCTATTTTAATCTTTTCACGGACCTTTTTCCCTGCCAGCACTTCCCTGTGCAGCGGTGACAGGTCATACAGGGCTGAAGAATCAAGGCCGGGGCCTTTATCCTTTTTTACTGTCAGCACATTTCCATGTAAATCTGCGACCTGCACTAAATCCGAAAAGCGGAGTGCAAATCTGGACCTTTCTGTTTCCTCATGCCGCATACTTTCAGTGAAAGAGTTATTATTCCCTGACCGGCTGTAGGCGTCAGCCAGCTGTTCAGCCCTCAGTTCAAGCAGATTATACATATGCTCGTAGGCATTGGCCTGCAGCCATAAACCCGAAATTACCGCCAGTATTAAAAGGCTGCAGAGCAGCACCAGTACATACCGGCGAGTCCAGTATGTCAGCATGGGCACAGTTTTCTGTTTATTTTTCAAATCAGACACGCAACAGATACCCCATTCCCCTGACCGTTGCTATCTCTCCCTCAACGCCGGGCCACTCCAGCAGCGATTGCCGTAAGCGCTTTACCGCCACATCCACAGCCCGGTCTCCCCCTTCATAGTCGAGTCCCCATACATTGTCCAGCAGCTGGTCTCTGGTAAAGGCCCTGTTGGGGTGGCGGGCCAGGAAAGCCAGCAGCTCCCAGTCCCGGGGAGCAAGGTAGACCGGATTTCCGTTGATGGCCGCCGTACGGGAGGTGTAATTCACCTGCAGACTCCCGTACCTGATAATCTCAGGCTCCACCAGCCGGTCCGGCCTGCGCAGCACAGCCTTCACCCGGGCCACCACCTCGTCAGGGTCGAAGGGCTTGGGTATATAGTCATCAGCACCCTGCTCAAAACCATAAAGCCTGTCCTGAACAGCCCCTCGGGCTGTCAATATAATTACCGGGCAGCTGCTCTGCCGGCGAATACAATCCAGTACTGACCACCCGTCCTTCCCCGGCAGCATAAGGTCCAGAAGAACCAGGGAGGGCTTCACCCCGTTCAGCGCCTCCAGGGCCTCTTCCCCGTCTGTGGCAATATGCACACGTAATCCGGCCCTTTCGAGATATACCTTTAACAAAAGGGCAATGGGAGCCTCATCTTCCACCACCATGATTGTCTTCATAATCTTTCCCCCGGGTACTCAGTTTCACCTTAAGTCCGGTTTGCCAGTCTTTTTAATACTACAGTTTTATTGTGTCAGGAAAATGTCAGTGTATTTTTATGCCAGGTGGAAACAGGCATAAATAAAGGGCCGGGAGAATTTACTCCCGGCGTTTTTGCCGTACTTTCAGTCACTGTATGCAAAGTAGTTGTTTCTTACCCAGGCTTCAATTTCTCCGTCTATATTGAATATGCCGTGCCTTACCCTGTCCGCCCCCTCTTTTTTGGCTGCGTTAATCAGCATTTCCGAGGGAGGCTGCTGTTTAATTGTATTGCTTTCACAGCTGTATTTTTTTATTTTGTACAGCGCCACTTTGGGCTCACCCTCATAAATGTCCAATATGAAGGCGTACTTCCCATCCAGGCCCGGCTTAAATTCGTCGCCCACCCTGAAGTCCCAGGCTATCCTGCTCTCTATTTCCTTCCAAAGGCTCATCTCTCCCACTCCTTCAGTCAGTCTATGACTTTAATTTATTATCTCTATTTTAATTAGAATCTTTTTTTATAAACCCTTCTTTTTTCCCGGAAAAACTCCGCCGTGTATTGATCTGGCATCATATAAGTTGTAAAAAGCACCGGGATATATTTTATCCAGTGTGTCAAGCACCTTTCCGGCATCCTTCCTTTTAAGGGTCACGAAAAGTATAATCCTTTCGCCGTCTCTTCCCCGCCCTGTAACGGAGGTAACCCCAAACCCCTCTTCCCGCAGTGTGCAGCATAGTGAATCATGGCTGCAGGCATCGCAAAAAACCTGCAGGGTCATATAGCCTATGGCCAGCCTGGAGTCGATCAAGCTGCCCACAAAGTTGCCCGTGGCAAATCCCCCGGCATAGGCTATTACTTTAAACGGGTCGGTAAGGCCTCCGGCCAGCACCTGGCTTATGGCCAGAAGAAAAATAACCACCTCTGCAAATCCGATGGCGGCAGCAAGGAACCTGCGGTCCCTGGTCAGCATAAGTATCCTTACAACATCCAGCGACATATCCACTACCCTGGCGCAAAATATAAAGAGATACCCCCCCACCAGGGGCAGCATGCCTTCCATCTTCATCCCCCTTTCCGCTAAATAAAAAAGCATCTGTTCAGATGCATCTTTTAAAACAGATTAAATTTGCTGCATCTCCTCCATATGTTCCCTCAGTTCCACCAGGTGCCTCTTTTCCTCCTCCAGTAAAATGCTCAGCATATTTCTTACCGTCTGGGACTTTGACTGATTAAAAATACTCTGGTATAGAAGTATGGAGTCCTTTTCGGCCTGTACGCCGATAGCCAGCGCCTCCGCCGGTGACAGCACTTCCCTGCTTTCTTCGGTCATTCTGTAAAATACTGAGGTGCTGATCAGGCTTTGCAAAAGCTTTCCCTCTTCTGCACCTATTTCCTCACCGGCCCTGACTTCAATTTTAAGCATTTTTTCAAAAGCCGCCTTGTGTTCCAGCTCTTCCCGGGACAGCTTCTCAAAAACATTCTTTATATTTTCGCTGCCCGCCCTTTCAGCCATGCGGGCATAGAACCAGGCGCCTTTCTCCTCATTGGACCTGGCGATATTCATTATGTCGGACAGGGTAGCTTTTTTATCCATACCAAAGCCCCCTCCAACTCCTATTTATATTCATAATTCTCCCTGGCCTTGTATTTGGCGTCTATAATCTCCCGATAGGACTCCACCAGCTTTGCGGCACTGGCCCTTGAGGAAAGTCCGGCTGCATTCAGACGGGCGGCCTCCCCCATTTTATCCCTCAGCTCAGTATTATTAAGCAGAAGCTCCAGCTTTTCTTCAAATTCTTCCCTGGAGAGCTCAACCAGGTAGCCGTCCTCCCCGTCTGTCACCATTTCTTGAACACCATATGCCCTAACGGCCACTGACGGCACACCCGCCGCCTTGGCCTCACCCAGCACCAGGCCCTGGGTTTCGGTAACCGAGGCAAAAACAAACAGATATGAGCTGCGGTAGTATTTTACAACCTCGTCCTTATCCACCATTCCCGTAAAGACAACATTTTCGTCTACCCCTAACTCCCCGGCCCTTTTTTTCAGGCTGGCCATTTCCGGGCCTCCCCCCACTATAACCAGTCTTGTGTCGGGGTAGCGGGGATGTATTCTGGCAAAAACATCTATAATAAAGCCCATGTTTTTTTCCTTGCCCAGACGGCCTACACAGAGAAGTATCCTGGTATTGTCAGCAAGGTGGTATTTCCGGTGAAGCCACCTGTCGTCCCGGCCCTGATACCTCTCCAGATCTATGCCGGTAGGAATGGTCTTTATCTCCGCCTTCACACCGTGCTTTGTAAGATGCTCCGCTATTATTTCCGTGGGGGTTATCACCATATCACAGTCATTGCAAAACTCCCTGCAGTACCGCCTGGTTAATTCCCTGGCAATATCCTGACCGAAGGGTATATAGTGCACATACAGGTCATAAAGGGTATGGAAGGTAAAAACCAGCGGCACGTTGAGCATCCTTGCATACCTCGCGCCCAGCCTGCCCAGCAAAAAAGGAGAGTGGACATGTATTATATCGGGCTTCAGTTTTTTTATGGCCGGCCTCAACCTCAAAGAAAAGGGAATGGCCAGGGAGAATTCCCGGTTGGTGGGAGCCGGTACCGAAGCAAACCTGAATATCCTGGCGTCTTCACCATCGTTCTTGTAGCTCGGAGCAAAAATATTTACCTCGTGGCCAAGGCTGGTAAGATCCCTGGTGAAAAGCTCTATTGAATTCACCACACCACTGGTATAAGGTCTGTAGCTGTCGGTAAAAACACCTATTTTCATTTATTCCTCCATGAAATGTGGAAATGCAAAAATATTATAACATGTTTTATCTGTCATCATATTGGTTTTTCCAATAAAAAGCAGCATAATTGATTCTCCAGCCCTCTTCCTTCCTGACCAGGCCAAAAACTCCCCTGCCAAAATCATTATGGCCGGTTTCCAGGTCATCTATACCAATCAGGGCCTCGGCCAGAGCCCTTTTGCCGTCGTCGTAAAGCACCACCATGTCTACCAGCCTGGCCTGGCTGTACCAGTCAGTAGGCTCTTCAATGAATTTCCATGACTGTTCGGTAAGGTCCTCAAGCAGGTATCCCTCAAAATATTTGGACAGTAGCAGGTGTACCTCCTCCCTGCTTTTTGACTTCATCCACGACTGGTCCTCCACAGAACCCCTCACCACTTCTTTCTGATCGTATTTGCCAGAGGACATTTTTACCGCCTCTTCTGCCTCGTTTAAACCCGTCCCCTGCACTGAAACCCTTATGTTCATGAAAAAAAAGACAAGGACAAAAATAAAAACCAGCTTCAGCGGTCTCAAACGGCACACCCCCATTTATTTCCAGTATTCAAGCAGCGGGGCGTTATATCCTTGTCATATTTTGGCAAATATTACGGCGCTCCTCATTTTTTTATAGAGCCAAAGCCACCTTTTCCCCATTTTTACAGCAAAAAGCCGCCCCTGTCGGACGGCAAAAACCACAGATAGTAATGCTTTTTAATTCTGGATTGTCGAGTAAGAAGGGCCTCTCCCAAGCTCTGAGTCCAGGAATTGCGCCCTCGCTCCTCACAGATCCGTGCGAGCGCAATTCACGCACACGGCTCCTCAAAAACATCATTCACAAAACGGCAGAAGAACTAACCGTAAATGTTCACATAGATTTTCGGCTGCGGCAGAGGATT
>JAMCVT010000153.1:2667-11193 GCA_023475565.1 Actinomycetota bacterium | reverse complement strand
CATCCGGCCCTTCACCCCGCAATTAGGGGGGCGTCCCCCCTTCTTAACCCCCCTGTATATAGAAAATTATCGAACAAGGCGTAATTTTCTATACGGTAGGGGTTGCCGCCCCTCGGGGCATCCGGCCCTTCACCCCGCAATTAGGGGGGCGTCCCCCCTTCTTAACCCCCCTGTATAGAAAATTATCGAACAAGGCGTAATTTTCTATACGGTAGGGGCTGCCACCCCTCGGAACTACCGGTCCCTCACCCCGCAAGAGGGGAACACCCCCTACTTAACCCCCAGCGGTAACGTTTATACAACCCCATCTTTCCTATCTCCGACCATACGGGAATGCACCTTCGGCTCCTCCGACCCTCCGGGAATGCCCTCCGGCTAAACCACCACCGCCCGCGCAAAGTGCACATGCTCGCAAGCATAATAGCCGTCCGTGCGTCCCTGGAAATAGCGTCCCTGTATATCGGACGGGCTCAAATGTTCATCGAGGCGTAAGCCTATGGGTGCGAGGTCCGCCGCCAGAGTGGTCGGGTCAAGACCGGTAATTAACGGCTCTTCCCACTCCCGGCATTTCTCCATCGATATTTGTATACGTTTGGCCGCTTTTTCAGGAACAAATGCGTCGGTATCCATGTAATCGAAAATAACAAAGCTGCCTGCCGGGGCGATATCGGCAAAGGCTCGCAGAGTGGTGAACACCGCTTGACGGGGCAGGTAATAGGTGACCCCCAGCCAGCTAAAGAAGCTTAGTGTCTTTGAGTCATACGGTGAGCGGGTAAGCGCCGCTGCCAGGTTTTCCCCGGTGAAATCCACCGGAACGAAGTGCAACTGCGCCGAAAGCTCCCAGCCCAACTCAGCGATGCGGGAGCGCTTAAAGGCCTGCGTGGCGGGGTGGTCGACCTCGAATACCTGGAGTTTCTCCAACATATCCGGGCGCCGAAACGCAAAGCTATCCATCCCGGCCCCCAATATCACATACTGACGCGCCCCCTGGCGGACAGCCTCCTCCAGGGCGTCTTCGGTATACCGCGAGCGGCTGAGGCTGTGGGAGGCGCTCGGTATCAACCGCATCATCCACGCCAGGCGGGCCGCCTGGTCATGACACGACGCAGCGCTTACAGGGTCAACAGCTTCAATAAGCTGGAGAGGCGGTGTAAATTGCCGGTCAAAAATTGCTCGCTCCTCATCCTTAAGCAAATGGTAGGCAAGTTTGTCCTCAAATATTTTAAGGGTCCCGCGCCTGGCATGGTAGCCGCGAACGTAGGCCATTAAGAGCGCGGTATGGCTAACCTGATTCTCTTTCACCGGTATCCTCCTCTCGGTCTTTAACTAAATGATAACCGAGATGGAGAGTGAAATCTTGAGGTTTTTTACAATAATCAATTCAAAGCACGGGTATGTGTATATAAAAAATCCCGGCTTGCACGTAATCCTCGGTGAAATAATCAATACCCGCAGCAGTGTTAATTTTAAGTTTTGTTACACTTAGCCACTTGTAATAATCTTTCTCCGTCGTATGAGAAACTAACCCGATGCTCCCCGGATATCTGAATACAGCATACCTGGATGCGGGAATAATCCTCTCTTCCAGCCCGGACCGGTCTCCCCGGTACTCCTCTTCGGCTATACCCTGATAACCATAAATGCGGGACGGATCGCCGGGGTCACCGCAGACGATGTTGTACAATCGCCTGCCCTGGACGTACTTTTGATGAAAATCCAAACTTTCGCCCATAATTGCTTCCAGTTCGCAGGAGTTCCACGGGTTAAAATGAGCTTTCTTTCCCAATAGTTTTATTTCATTAAGCTCCCGGCAGAAATAGTCAACGACAATATCATTATTCTCATTTTTGAAATCCCGCTCAACGATATCCATCTCTGCCGTCAATGGAACAGCAATACTCTCCTTCCTGTAGCGGCTCGGGGTAATATGAAATATTTTCAGAAAGTCCCGGGTGAACTGTTCATGGGAATTGAAACCGTGCTGGAAGGCAATGTCCGCCACATTGCGGTCTGTTTTTTTCAAGGCAATGGCGGCTGCGGAGAGCTTTCGCCCCAGAATATATGATTTAACCGTCTGATTGGTCACTGCCCGGAAGATGCGGTAGAAATACGTAGTAGATATATAATACCGGGAGGCCAGTTCCTCCAAAGACAGCTTCCGGTGCAGATTGTACTCTATATATTGTACGGCGTCATTGACTATTTCAATGTAGTTCATGAGCTCCTCACCAGGTAATGAGATGTGTGTCAGGCAAACAGAGCCTCCACAAATTCCTCAGAATCAAAGGGCCGCAAGTCATCTATGCCCTCACCTATGCCTATATACTTTACAGGTATATCCAGGGCCTGCTTAATACCTATAACCACCCCGCCCTTGGCGGTGCCGTCCAGCTTGGTAAGCACTATCCCTGTAACACCGGTGGCCTCTCCGAAAATTTTGGCCTGGCTGATGGCGTTCTGCCCGGTGGTGGCGTCCAGCACCAGCAGCACCTCGTGGGGAGCCCCGGGGTTCTCCCTGGACAGCACCCGGCCCATTTTTTTCAGCTCGTCCATAAGATTGCTCTTGGTATGAAGCCTTCCCGCCGTGTCCACCACCAGAAAATCAGCATTTCTCGCCCTGGCGGCCTGCACTGCGTCGAAAACCACCGCCGCCGGGTCTGACCCTTCACTGTGCTTAATGACATCGACACCGGCCCGGCTGCCCCATATCTCCAGCTGGTCTATGGCCGCCGCCCGGAAGGTGTCACCCGCCGCCAGTATAACCTTTTTGCCGTCCTGCTTGAGGTTATAGGCCAGCTTCCCTATGGTGGTGGTCTTCCCCACCCCGTTCACCCCCACCACCAGTATGGTGGTGGGATTTCCCCCGCCGGCCAGGGGAGACTGTTCCTGGCCCAGAATATCCCTGGCCAGTTCCTTCAAAAGCGGCCTCAGTTCCGAGGGGTCGAGTATTTTTCTCTCCTTTACCAGCCGGCGCAGGTTGTCCACCAGATCCAGGGAAGTACCCGAACCCACATCGGCCTGTATAAGTATTTCCTCCAGCCCCTCATAAAGCCCCTCGTCAATATTCTTTCTTCCCGTGATGAGCCCGTCTATCTTTTCCGCCAGACCCTGCCTGGTCCTGGTAAGAGATTCCTTAAGTTTACTGAAAATACCCATTTCGCCGGTACCTCCTGAAGATACGCTTATACTGAAAACCTTATACTGTCGGAATCCAGAATTCAGAAGTCAGAAGCCAGAATAATCCGGGCATTCCTTACAAATCTATTATACAGCAGTAAATTAAGGTGTAAGGGGTCCTTCGCCCTGCCCCCAGAGTACCGCATATAAAAATTCTGGATTCTGGATTCTGAATTCCGACCGAAAGTAATACCTTAGAGCTAATCTTCCAGGCAGTCCATGCGCTCCAGCGCGTGCCTGGCGGCCTGCTGCTCGGCCTCTTTTTTGGAGTGCCCGGCGCCCACTCCCATCTGTTTTCCCATAAACATAACTCCGGCGGTAAAAAACCTGTTGTGGGCCGGGCCATCTTCTTTCAGTATTACATAGCTGACCGTGCTGCTGGACCTCTTTTGTAATATCTCCTGCAGCTCGGTCTTGTAATCCCTGTCCACCCGGCCTTCCAGCACATCGGCAACCACTTCCTCCAGATGGCCCAGGGCGAATTTGCCGGCCTCTTCCAGGCCTCCGTCCAGATAAACTGCCCCCAGCACCGATTCAAAGGTGTCAGCCAGTATTGAGGAGCGCTCCCGGCCGCCCGATTTTTCCTCACCCCTGCTCATATAAAGGTATTCCCCAAGGCCCAGTTTTCTGGCCACCCTGGCCAGGGAAGGCTCACAAACAATAGCTGCTCTCAGCTTGGTAAGATCTCCTTCGGTATACTGAGGGAATGAATTGTACAGGAACTCGCTGACCACCAGCTCCAAAACGGCGTCACCCAAAAACTCAAGCCGCTGGTTGCTGGCCGGCCTGCCTTTCCCTTCAATGGAGAAAGAGCTGTGGGTCAGGGCGTTGTTCAGCAGTTCAGTATTCTTCCACCTCACTCCCAGCCTCTTACCGATGTTTTTTATAGTTTCCTCGCTATTCATGGCACCCCCGTCAACCGGCAAATTTTTTAAATACCAGGGTGACATTGTGTCCCCCAAACCCGAAGGAATTTGACATGGCCACCCTGACACCGGCCTTTCTGGCCTTATTGGGCACATAATCCAGGTCACACTCCGGATCGGGATTCTCCAGGTTTATGGTGGGTGGAATTACCCCCCTGTTCATGGCCATAATACATACCACGGCCTCAAGGCCCCCGGCTGCCCCCAGCAGGTGCCCGGTCATTGATTTTGTGGAGCTCACCGCCAATTTGTAGGCGTGATCTCCAAAGACCTGTTTGATAGCCATAGTTTCAAATTTGTCTCCAAGAGGTGTGGAGGTTCCGTGGGCGTTAATGTAGTCCACCTCTTCCGGAGCCACACCAGAATCCTTCAGCGCCAAAGCCATGGAAAGGGCGCTCCCTTTGCCCTCGGGGTCCGGTGCGACAATATGGTAAGCGTCGCAGCTCATGCCGTAGCCCACAACTTCCCCGTAAATCCTGGCCCCTCTTTTTACGGCATGCTCAAGTCTTTCCAGCACCAAAAAACCTGCTCCCTCCCCTATAACGAAACCATCCCTTGCGGAATCAAAAGGCCGGCTGGCCTTTTCCGGATCGTCATTCCTGGTGCTCATGGCCTTCATAGAACAGAACCCGGCCATGGCCATGGGGGTTATGGGAGCCTCGGATCCCCCGCAAATCATTATATCCGCATGCCCTCTCTGCAGGAGACGGAACGAGTCGCCAATGGCGTTGTTGCTGGAAGCGCAGGCGCTGGTGGTCACCAGGTTGCAGCCTCTCAGCCCGTAGGAAATGGCCACCTGGGCAGCCCCCATATTGGCTATCATCATTGGTATGAAAAACGGGCTGACTCTGCCCGGCCCCTTGTTGAGGAGCACCTTGTGCTGATCTTCCAGTGTTTCCAGCCCACCAATGCCCGTTCCCAGGATAACTCCCACCCGGTCCCGGTCAACGGTGTCGAAGTCTATACCGATGTCAGTAACCGCCAATTGGGCCCCGGCCACGGCAAACTGGGTAAACCTGTCCATGCGGCGGGCCTCTTTTTTGTCCATGAAATTTTCGGGGCTGAAATCCTTTACCTCGGCGCCTATCCTGGTACTGTAACCTTCGGTGTCAAACCTCGTAACGGGGCACACACCAGACTTCCCATCCACCAGGTTTGACCAGAACGGCTCAATTCCTATGCCCACGGGGGAAATTGCACTGAGCCCCGTAATTACAACTCTGGTCAGCAAAACAACACCTCCAACACCGCCACAGCTTATTATTTAAAAAAGTCCCGCAGCGGGTGCGGGACGAAGGAATTAACTCTTACTTATGTTCCTTGATATAATTAACTGCCTCTCCGACAGTGCGTATTTTCTCCGCATCCTCATCCGGAATAACAATATCAAATTCTTCCTCCAGGGCCATCACCAGTTCCACTATATCCAGCGAATCGGCGCCCATGTCTTCAATAAATGATGATTCCATGGTAACATCCGTCTCATCCACTCCGAGCTGCTCGGATATAATCGCCTTCACCTTTTCAAAAAAGGCCACTACTATTCACCTCCCTTCAAAAATCTTAAAAAAATTACATGGTCATACCGCCATCCACCGTTATAACCTGGCCGGTTATATACGCTGCAGACTCTCCGGCCAGAAAAACCACCAGAGCGGCAATGTCTTCGGGCATACCCGGCCTTCCCAGCGGAATCCCGGCCAGCATTTTATTCTTCGCCTCTGCAGGCAGAGATTCTGTCATCTCGGACACTATGTATCCCGGGGCCACCGCATTGACCGTAATGCTCCGCGATCCAAACTCTTTGGCCGCCGACTTGGTAAGCCCTATAAGGCCTGCCTTGCTGGCGCAGTAATTGGCCTGCCCGGCATTCCCGGTTATGCCCGCTACAGAAGTAATATTTATTATCCTTCCCCACCTTGCTTTCAGCATGGGGCGGATAGCGGACTTTATGCAGTTGAAGGCCCCTTTCAGATTGACCGAAAGAACTGCGTCCCAGTCCTCTTCCTTTATCCGGGGAATAAGGTTATCCCTGGTTACCCCGGCATTATTGACAAGTATGTCCAGGCGTCCGAAATTTTTGACCGCCTCCTCCACCAGGCCCGCCGCCTGGGCGGGGTCGGCCACATCAGCACGCAGGGCCAGCGCCCGCCGGCCCATGGCTGTAATGGCTTCGGCCACCTCACGGGCGTCGGCCTCCCTGCCCGAGTAATTGACCACCACATCAGCGCCCTCCCGGGCCAGGGCCAGAGCCACAGCGCGCCCAATGCCCCTTGAAGAGCCGGTAACTACGGCCACCCTGCCATTTAGATACATTTTAGCTAACCTCCCTGAAACTGGCAAGGACTTTTTCCAGTGAAGAGCAGTCTTCCGCGTTCATAATATTTACATCCCTGCTTATTTTCCTGACCAGGCCGGAAAGAACCCTGCCCGGTCCCACCTCAACAAAGGTGCCCACCCCGCCCACAATCAAGGTCTCTACACACTCTTCCCAGCGCACAGGGCTGAACACCTGTTTCACCAGAAGTTCCTTTACAGACTGCCCGGACCCATGATATCCGGCCGTTACATTGGAAACAACCGGGATGGACGGATCCTGCAAAGCAATCCCTGCCAGATCAGCCGAAAGCCTTTCCCCGGCAGGTTTCATAAGTGAAGAGTGAAAAGGGGCGCTGACCGGAAGAGGTATGCACTTCCTGGCCCCCCTTTCGGACAGCGCCTCCACAGCCCTGTCCAGGGCCTTGTGGTCACCTGCGATGACCACCTGGCCCGGGGAGTTGAGGTTTACCGCCTCCACCACGACACCGGGCCCCGAGATACCCTGGCACACTTCACTGACGGCCCCGGCATCCAGACCCATTACGGCCACCATTCCCCCTTCTCCAAGGGGTACGGCCTCCTGCATATACCGCCCCCGGGCCCTCACTATCCTTACGGCATCTTCAAATAAAAGGGCGCCGGCGGCCACCAGGGCGGTGTACTCGCCCAGGCTGTGCCCCGCCGCAACTTCGGGCTTTAGTCCCATTTCGCCCATTACCGCCAGGCAGGCAGCGCTAACCGTCAGTATGGCAGGCTGGGCATTTACAGTCTTTTTCAGTTCCTCCTCGGGCCCCTCGAAACACAGGGACTCCATATCTATCCCCAGGACATCTCCAGCCTTTTTAAAAACATGGCGCGCGGCCGGGAATTTTTCATAAAGCTCCCGTCCCATGCCGACCTGCTGGGAACCCTGCCCCGGGAATATGAAAGCAGTTTTAGCCATCAGCGATCACCCGCCATTCGAGCCAGTCCCTGCATAACCTTCCGTGCGCCGTCCACCACATCTTCAATAATCTCCCGGGCAGGCTGAATCTTTCTTACCATGGCAGAGACCTGTCCGGCCATAACCGATCCCATGTCCACATCTCCGTCCACCATGGCTGCCTTAAGAGCCCCCACTCCCAGCTTTAAAATCTCTTCGGAGGGAATGCAGTTTTCTTCCATTTCCACAAACCTTCTGCTTAATTTATTGCGCAGCACCCTGACCGGGTGTCCGGTGCTTCTTCCGGTAACCACGGTATCCCGGTCCTTTGACTTAATCACCATATCCTTGACGTTTTGATGAATAACACATTCCGCGGCGCACATGAACCTGGTGCCCATCTGGACTCCCACCGCGCCAAGGGCCATAACGGCGGCCATGCCCCGCCCGTCACATATGCCTCCGGCGGCTATGACCGGAACCTCCACCGCGTCCACGATCTGGGGGACCAGCGCCATGGTGGTAAGCTCCCCCACATGGCCGCCGCTCTCGGTACCTTCCGCTATTAAGGCGTCAACCCCTGATCTTACCAGCCTTTTGGCCAGGGCTACCGAGGCCACCACCGGGATAACGCGGATACCTGCCTCCTGCAGGGCCGGGACGTATTTTCCGGGATTTCCGGCCCCGGTGGTCACCACCGCCACTCCTTCTTCCCTAATGATTTCCATTATCTCGTCCACATAGGGAGAAAGAAGCATCACATTAACGCCAAAGGGCTTTGCAGTAATTTTTTTTGCCCTCTGCACCTGCTGCCTCAGCCAGTCGGGAGTGGCCTGCCCGGAACCGATTACTCCCAGACCGCCGGCCTCACTTACCGCCGCCGCCAGCTCAGCGGTGGAAACCCGGGCCATTCCCCCCTGGATCACAGGGTATTTAATTTTAAGGAGATCGCAGAGTAAAGTATGAATAATAGCTTAATCCCCCTTCCATTTCGTACGGAATTGGGAATTGGGAGTTGGGAATTAATCTCTTTAACCCTAATTCCTAATTCCCATTTCCTAATTCCCGACCATTATCTATTCTTACTTCTATAATCGTACCAACGCATTATGGCCACCGCCCAGGTCAGCCCGGCCCCGAAGGCAGCCATCAGTATATTGTCGCCATCCTTGACTTTTCCCA
>JAMCVT010000153.1:0-2657 GCA_023475565.1 Actinomycetota bacterium | reverse complement strand
TGGCCACCAATACGCCGGACAGCCTTTTTGCCGCCGCCTCTATTATACGAATGTTGGCCTGGTGCGGTATGAGAAAATCCACATCCTTCACGGTCAGACCAGCCGCTGCAAGGGCCTCCAGAGAGCCGTCCCCGCACGCCCTCACGGCGAACTTGAACACTTCCCTGCCGTTCATGCGGAGGTAATGCAGCCTTTTGTCAACCGTTTCCCGGCTGGCAGGCATTCTCGATCCACCGGCTGGCAGGCATAAGTGCGGCCCACCGGACCCGTCCGCCCCCAGCCTGGTATGAATAAGCCCATAACTGTTAGGAACCTGACTCACCACCACCGCACCGGCCCCATCGCCGAAAAGTACGCAGGTGTTCCTGTCTTCCCAGTCGACAATCCTGGAAAGGGTTTCCGCGCCGATTACCAGTATGTTTTTGTGCATCCCGCTGACCACAAGGCCGGAGGCCACCGACAGGCCGTATATAAAACCGGTGCAGCCGGCCAGCAGGTCGAAGGCGCCGGCGTTAACCGCCCCGAGACCATCCTGCACAATGCAGGCCGCCGCCGGGAAAAGGCTGTCCGGCGTATTGGTGGCCACTATAATTAAATCAACTTCACCGGGACCGATTCCCGCATCATCAAGGGCCCTCCTGGCGGCCTCCAGGGCCAGGTCAGAGGTGGCCTGACCTGGGCCGGCCAGCCTTCTTTCCCTAATCCCGGTCCTGCTGACAATCCATTCGGCCGATGTATCCACCAATTTTTCCATTTCTTCATTTGTTAAAACCTTTTCGGGAACATATGTACCCATTCCTATGATCCCCGCCCGGATTCCGGTATCAGGCATCACCGCACCCCACCTTTGCAGCCAGTCCGCTTTTGCTTTCAATATTTTCCCTTATGGCGCCCACCAGTCCCCCGGTCACAGCATCCGCAGCCACCCTGACGGCATTTCTTATGGCAAAGGCCGTTGAGCTGCCGTGGCATACTATAACCACACCGTTAACTCCCAGCAGGGGGGCCCCTCCGTACTCGGCATAGTCAACCCTTTTCCTTACCGCCTTCATGGCTGACAGGGTAAGGGCGGCCCCCACCCTGGACACCCACTTGCGGGATATTTCCTCCTTCATCATGTGCATCAGCGACATGGCCAGCCCCTCGCCGGCTTTAAGCACTATATTGCCGACAAAGCCATCGCATACAATAACATTGACGGAACCATTGAAAAGATCCCTGCCCTCAACATTGCCTTTGAAATTAATGCCGGCCTCACTTAAAAGAGGAAAGGCCTCCTGGGTCAGATCGTTGCCCTTGGACTCCTCCTCGCCCACATTAAGCAGTCCCACGGTGGGCTCCCTAAAGCCAAGTATTTTCTGGGCGTAAAGATATCCCATGATGCCGAACTGGAGCAGGTTTTTGGGCCTGCTTTCCACATTGGCCCCCACATCCAGTAAAACCGTTCCCCCGCCTTCGGTGGGAAATATGCCGGCAATGGCCGGCCGGTCAATGCCTCTGATCCTGCCCAGCCCCAGCAGTGAGGCAGCCATCACGGCCCCGGTGCTGCCGGCCGAAACAACTGCGCCGGCAGTCCCTTCCTTTACCAGCTGCACAGATTTTACTATAGAGGAATCTTTTTTCCTGCGCACCGCGCTGGCAGGAAGCTCACCCATGGATATGGTTTCGGCGGCATGGACAATCTCAACCTGGCCGTACTTTTGTCCTGACATGGCACTGGTTATGCTGTCCCGGTCACCTACCAGAATTATTTCAATGCCATCCAGGCTTGCCTGCAGTGCCCCGGCTACTATCTCCCCGGGGGCATGGTCCCCGCCCATGGCATCAACTACTATTTTCAACGCCTCCAGACCTCCTCCGGAATGGCAAAAACAAGAAATTTCCCGGTAAAAACAACTTCATCTCTCACCGTGGAAGCAACCCTTACCATATACCTGTTTCCACTTTTCCTGCTTATGTGACCCCTGGCCACAACCTTTTCGCCGCTGAACACAGGCCTTTTATAACTTATTTTGCATGTTCCCGTCAGAACCACCTCTGATTCCACCAGGGCAACAGCCAATGAATTGGCCTGGGCAAAAAGGTAGTGACCCCTGGTCACCTTTGTCTTTTTAAACGCCATTCTTTCGGTTATGGTCAGCACCGATATGCCTGTAAGGCCTATCTCCAGGTCCACCAGCTCACCTATCATCTCATCGGCACCAATGGACCGGACCTGTCCGTATACACCGCTGGCCATGTTTTTAATGCGCAGCCTCATTTCCGGAATACTCATCTCAGATCTGTCCAGGCGTATAGTCTGTATGCTCACGCCAAGTGTTTCGGCAAGATCTTCATCTGTTAAAAAAGGATTGCCGGAAATATATTTTTCAATCAAACCCTGCCTTGCAATTCTGTTAGCACTGCTCCTGGACATTATTTATCACCTAAAAACGACAAATTTAGTACCAGGTACTAAGTTTAATTATACCATCCTGGGGAAAAAAAGCAACCGTTGCTAAAAGGTATTTCTTTGTGGTCAGGAGAGGCTTATGGGTAATACTTTCGGTCGGAGGGGCTAACAGGTATTCCCGACTGGTCGGAGGAGCTAATGGGCATTCTCAATTGGTCGGAGGTGCTAAAGAGCAGCATCCCTGGTCAGTGATCATCGGGAATGC
>JAMCVT010000142.1 GCA_023475565.1 Actinomycetota bacterium | reverse complement strand
TGACTGTCAACGCTTAATGCAAGGAATTACTTCCTTACATCCATGACTCGCTACCGGTGGCTTGGTTAAGCCTTACCGGACGGGAGTTCCACCCGCTAAATCACACGACCTTGCCCGGTCGCACCTGGATTCTGGCTTCTGACTCCTGTATTCGGACCGGAAAGCAGTGCCCGTAAGCAAAATTATACTACTTCCACCAAAGGGCCATTTTCAATTTTCAGGTCCAGGTAACTCCTGCCGGTTATATCCCTTCCCCTTCTGTCAAAGGCTATCCCGGGAACTATACATAAATCGGCTTTTCCCACGCAATCCCCGACCGTTTCCAGCATATCCCCCACCGTCAGGAGTCCGGCGCAGCCAATGGATCCTCCAAAGTAACAGTTCTTCACCACTGCCGGCTTTATCTCTGCCACACCGTCCCACATTTCCTCCAGGGCCAGCCCCATTGCCCCAAAGCCCAGTTCTGAGGCAATCAGCACCGCCCTTTCGGCCCTCTTTCGCCTGACAGCAGCCTCTATTTCCTTTATGACACCGGGATTGACGTCATAATCAAAAACCAGTCCGGATGACCCGCCTTTTTCCTTTAGAACCTTTACGGAAAACTTTTTCCCGTACCTGGTAACCTCCAGGGCCGGATTTTCCCCCTCCAACACCTTCCTGTAGGCGTCAACCCTTGATTTTACCGGATTTCCATTTACCTTTTCTATAACATCCCCGGCCGACAGTCCTGCCTTTCTGGCGCATAAACCGGCCACCACTCCGGCCACAGATGCCCTGAGGTCTTTTATAAGAGGAGGTTCCAGTGTTATCGGCACAGCAGTTTCTACCCTCACCCCCTCCAGGAAGAGGTCAAGCTGCTCTCTCAGATTACCCGGGACCCTCAAATCAGGCGGGGCCAGGCGGGTTTCCCCGGGCACAAAAACCCTAACCGTTTCAGCCCCGCATTCAGCAAAATGTTTTATTGTGCCGGTCAAATCATCCCAGCCGGTCATGTGAGGCATAGCCACTATACTGCCGTGGTAGGGCACCGACCACTCACTTAACAATAGCGCCGATTTTACCGCGGTTTCCGCCCTGGGGTCCTGCATGATATACTGTCTGACAGTGGGATTCGAACTATTAAGAGAAAGACTGACAGTCACCCCCCCCAGGGAGGCCAGAAATACTACCATTTCCACATCCAGCATGGTGCCGTTGGTGGTAATACGTATGGGGGTGCCCGGCATTTTTTCCCTTATCTTCCCTAATATTTTTTTTATTTCAGGATGAATAAAGGGCTCTCCCTCTATGACCCTGGTCACCGACTCACCTATAACCACTGGTTTGCAGGGATCCAAAAGGTCTATGGCCTGACCGAGTAAATCCAGTGATACCGCGGAAATCCGGAAAGATTCCACTCCCGGCGGGTTCTGCCTGTGGCTGCAAAACTTGCACCATACGTTGCAGGTCGAATTCAAGGACAAAATGTTGGATTGAGCTGCGTTTTGGTACAAAAGCGCGTATACTTCAGAATCCGACAAACTTCGCCATACAAATTCGCCCACAGATTCAATCCCCTTAAGTCAAGTTATTAACAGACTTATCCACATTATCCACAGTATTTTTGTTTTTCCACCAACTCCAAAAGGGGTTAACCAAGAGAACGGATAAGGCTGAACCCTTGTCTCTAAAGGATTATAGCCTTTTATCCCCTTTTCCGGCCCCAAATAGTGAAAAACAGACACTGTTAGTTTTGTTAAATACTTATACATCACTATAGTTCTACAATTTGTTTAATTATTCCCATTTACCAGTTCCAGCCCGGGTACGGCATTAAGGGCAAGATCGGAGAAATCTCCCCGTAGATATCTGTAATAGGCTGCGCACGCAATCATGGCGGCATTGTCGGTACAGAGCACCCCGGGAGGATAAACAAGCCTTAGCCCCCGCTTTTTGGCGGCTTCTCTCATACTCTCCCGCAGCAGCCGGTTGGCTGCCACCCCCCCGGCCAGCAGAACCGTCCTGGCCCGGAATTGTTCCACAGCCTCCAGGGTCTTGTCCACCAGCACATCTACCACTGCCTTCTGGAATCCTGCAGCCAGGTCAGCCGGGTTTACCTCCTCACCCTTAAGGCGGGCCCGGTGGAGGTAATTAATAACTGCCGATTTAAGTCCGCTGAAACTGAAATCCAGGCTCCCCTCCTCCAGGTAGGCCCGGGGAAGCGGTATGGCAGAAGGGTTGCCCACTGCAGCCAGCCTGTCCACCAGAGGCCCCCCGGGATAACCCAGGCCAAGGGTTCTGGCAACCTTGTCAAAAGCCTCTCCGGCAGCATCATCCCTGGTTCTGCCCACTACCCTGTAATTACCGTGCCCCTTCATGATCACCAGGTCCGTGTGACCTCCGCTGACCACCAGGCAGATCAAAGGAAATTCCAGGCCGGGGTTCGCCAGGAAATTGGCGTAGATATGGCCCTCCAGGTGGTTTATAGCGATGAGGGGTATGTCCCGGGCATAGGAGATAGCCTTGGCAGCCGAAACCCCCACCAGAAGAGCCCCTACCAGCCCCGGCCCGCTGGTCACCGCCACGGCGTCCAGCCACCCGAAATCAACCCCCGCGCTGTCAAGGGCCTCCCTGATAACCCCGTTTATAAGTTCTAGGTGCTTGCGGGAGGCCACCTCGGGAACCACTCCGCCGAACTTCTTATGTACATCAATCTGGGAGGATATTATGTTTGAAAGTACATCCACCCCGTCCCTGACCACCGCCGCCGAAGTCTCGTCGCAAGATGTCTCAATCGCCAGAATTAAAGCCATTTTATTACCACCCGTCAGAAAGTACGCAAAATTTTTTTTGCCACGGAGCATGTAAGACCTGCATACCGTTAATGTATGCCTTCTTTTTAAGCCACAGGACACAGAGAGCACAGACCCCCCGTCTTACCACAGCAAAAACCGCAGGCCTGCTGCGGTTTTTCACCTATTTAGTCGGCGTCCGTTGTTACATTTTTTCCGCAATAGGAGCAAAACTTTCCGCCGGTGGGCAGTTCAACGTCGCACTCCGGGCATGTTATTGTTTTAGGCTGCATCTTCTCAATTTGCTTTTCCAGTGCCTTCATCTCTTCTTCCAACCTACCGGTACTCTGGCACAGGCGGTCGATTTCCCCATCCATGTCGGCGGCGCCCTTGAATTTCTGGTATACTACCGCCCCCAGGCCGGCCAGATTATTCTCCATTTCCTTTTCCAGCTTGTTTAGCTCAAATTTTATTTTAGTCACTTCCAGGATTTCACCCGACTTGCGGGATACCTCCTTGGCCATGTCCCCCAGTTCCCTGGCCTTGCCTTGCAGTCCCTTGGCCTTTTCTCCTACTTTCTGGAAAAAGTCCATTAGAAATTCACCTCCCTATAGTTTATATCCATTTTTATAGTACCGGCCTCCATTAGCCTGAAATACTTAAAGGAAAAATTAAAACCGTAAAGAATACTTATACAAGCAGCCTTTCAATTTTTTCCCTGCCCGCCGCCGAAACGATCACCGGGAACCAGGCCACAAAGCCGGGGCGCAAAAAAAATTTGGTCATTATGTGGCCCGTGCTTAACCAGCCCAGGCTGATAAGTGATTTCAAAAGCTCAATGGCCCCATCTTCATCAAGATCCAGCTTTTCCATGGCCCGGGGCATTATCTCTTCCGGAAAACAGTTGGACCGCTGTATTGCATAAATCTGGCAAAGGCTTTTTTTCAGCCTTTCTTCATCGAAGTCCACAATTTTACTGTTCATAAAACAGCACCTCACCCGCTATTTCTATCTTACCACCATTTTACCCAATTTTTTATATCAATTTAAGGGTGAGAGAAATAAACATTTTATAATAACCCTTATGGAGAAGGTGACTTTTATGAGATCTCTGCGCCACCGCCACTGGCACACTTCCGTCCGGATTTCCGGGCCTGAAAACATTACATGCGTCACCACCCTGCTGTCCACCGCCAGGGAGTGTTCGGCATCCCTTTTGGTAAACAAAAAAACCTTTTGTATTGAAATGGCCCGCTGGGAAGTATACCGCGGCCCTGGCGGCCCGGTAAGCATGAACATAGAGGACCTGGCAGGGGTGGAGGCATATCTGGGGTCCGGGGCCGCCCTGCGCCGGTCCCTGTCAGGCTGCGGCGCCGCTGAGGCACTGCCCCTTTTGGCTGAATCGGTAAGGGGAATAATACAGGCGGAAACCTTTTTATTCAGGGAAAGAGGCTTTAAAGACAGCCAGAGCTACGATGAATACTGGAAAACCATGTATGCCAACAGCTGCCGGTATTACAGCAACCTGGACAGGGTAACCACCCGCTGGGAAGAACACATAGGGGGCCAGGAAAGATTCGGCACCCTGTACAACAAGTTTAAAGCGGTTTCAGTGTCCGAAGACGGGGGAATCCTGCATGCAGAGGCCTCCATGTCGGACTCCTTCCACGAGGTGGGCATCGACGCCCGCCTGGATAAAAAAATAGGGACCCTGACAACAGCACACTGCCGCCTCCTTAGAGGGCCGGACCAGGTCTGCTTTGAGACCGCGGAATTTTCCTCAAACTTACTGGGTAAAAGGCTTGCCGGGCTAACTAAAAAGGAAGTGGCGGCAGCCCTGGCCGGAAACAACGGATGTGTGCATATAATCGACACATGGCACGACCTGGCCCTTGTTTTAGGAGAAATATATCAGGAAATCGGTCTTTAGCCCAGTTATTATGACTCCAATATGTTTAGAATATTTAAAACTTTACCACTTGACGGCCACACTATTGTATAAGTGACCCGGTGCCCATATAATAAGGTTAATTAAACACGGTAACAATAATAGAGATGGTGATAAATTTGCACACCAACAATTTTAATTTTGATACCCCTAAGGGACTGGTCTACATAGAGGGACCGGTTAGCGGGGAATATATTAAATCTCTTACAATGAACCAGAACCTCAGAAATTTCAGGCCTCCCGGCAAACAAAAGGAGGCCCTGGTTAGAATTACCGGCATGACAGACGCTATGGTCTACATAGCCCGGCATGAAAATGAAATAATAGGCTATGTCACCTTTCACAAGGCTGATGAGTACACCCGCTGGAGCAGGCACCCCAGGGTTTTGGAGATGGGCGGTATAGAAATAAGCCCCGACTGGAGAAGGTGCAGCGTGGGAGACAATCTTATGAGGATGGCCTATGCCGATAAAAAGCTTGATGACTTTATAGTAATCACCATGGAGTACTGCTGGCACTGGGATTTGAGAAACTCAAGCCTGGATGTTTGGGGATACCAGAAGATGCTGACCAAACTCTTCGCCAGAGTAGGACTTATAAAAATATCCACCAATGACCCCGACATAATAGAGCACCCGGCCAATGTGCTGATGGCCAAGACAGGCAAAAATGTTTCCAAGGAAGACCGGCTTAGCTTTCAGGCCATGAAGTTCTTGGCAAGCTTGGATCATAAGTAGACCTGACGTAGATATGGGCTAACAGGTAATAATTCCGGTCGGTGCACAGAAGTCAGGAGCCAGAATGTTAAGGCCTTTTTTATAAGACACATAAGATAAAAGTAAAATCCCGCAACAATACGGCACTGCGGGCCTTTTTGATTCTATTATCCGCTCAGCTTATGGCCTTTACTCTTTCTTTTAGTTCGGTCAGCCCGGTCTCAAACCTCGCGTTCAGCTGCCTTAACACATTGGACCACTCTTCCCTGAACTCCATTATTTCCTGCTCCCTACCCCGGGAGGCCCGCCCCCTGTTCATCTGTTCACGCTTTTCATAGTCCTGCTTAAATCTTTCCCTGGTCTGTTCTATAGCCTGACGGTAGTAATTAAAAAGTTGGTTCATCTCCCCCAGCACCTCGGAAGCCTGCTTTTTATCCCTTTTAATGGCGATAATCCCTTCCATGACCCTCCTGTTCAAGTCATCCGCCGACTCATCTGCAGAAAGGGCCAAGTTCATCAGAAATACCTCCTGGCAGCCCTCAATAACGTATGTCATTGTTCCAGGGGGGATATCATCCAGGGCCTCTTTTAGATCATAGCTTGCATTATTGATAAAAGCTGCGGCGATGGCCCTTCCCCTGGGCATTTGCTCCATTTTTTCAATCTCATCTGCGGGTACTTCCCTGAAAGAGGCCGCTCTTTCCAGCGCCTTTTCCAGTGCTGTTTTTATCTTGCCTTCCATATTTATCTCCTTCCATCCGTCAACATTGTATAAGGCGGCTTTATCAGCATTTATTGCTTATAATAGTATACTATAATTGTGCAATTAATCCCTTCACCTCATAACAATAAATATTCTACACTCCCCGTTAAACCCGCCTCCCGCCTATTGTTTCCAAGTGTGCTGCCTGCTCAAATAAAAAAGGTTTTTAAAGAAAAAATATAGAAATAATAAATCAGTTATATCAAATAATATTTTAGGGCCTATTGATATTCAGCCTGGAGGATACCTGATGAGTAAAAGAATTGCACAGACCTTAGTTTTAATAATTTTCATGCTGCTTTTTACGGCACCGGCCCTTGCCGATGCCGTAAAACGGGAGTTTTCCGATCTCCCCGGCACCCACTGGGCGGCCGGTATGATATACAACCTGGTAGGCAGGAATTGGCTCAGCGGATACCCCGACAATACTTTCCGCCCCGATCAGAAGGTTACCAGGGCTGAGCTGGCCGCCATGATAGCCGGGGCGGCGGGAAAAAATCCGCCCCCGCCGCAAAGTCCCGCATTATCCGATGTTTCCGGGGATAAATGGTATTTCTCACCGGTGGAAGCTTCGAAAGCTTTCTTTTCAAAAGACCCCTCCCTTGGAACGGGGCTGTTTCGCCCGGAGGATCCGGCCACCCGGCAGGAGGCCGTCTCGGCAATAGCCATGGCCGGTGGCCTCCCCGATGCAGACCCGGGCAGGCTGCAAACTTTATTCAGCGATTACCGGAGTATACTGCCGGAATACAGAGGCATTATTTCCTCTGCGGTTAATAAAGGACTTGTCAGGGGATACCCCGATGGCACATTTGGCCCCGGCGGCCCGCTGACCAGAGCAGAGGCAGCCGTGTTGATAGATACCGCCTTCCTGAAAGAGGAGGTCCCCGGTCCGGACCAGGACATAGAAAAAATACTCAGTGCAGTCCCGGTAAAGGCCTTTTCCAAAACCCCGGAGGAATTCAGGCCGGTGGCGGAAAAACTGGAAGGTCTGGGAAACCTGGATGGGGTGAGCCTTATATTCACTATTGATGAAATAGCCCTCAAAGGGGTTGAAAATGAACGAATAATTATTGTTTTTGCCAGGGTGGACCCTTTTAAATATTTTACCTTTTCCGATGTAATCTTCAAAACGAACCCGGATCTGGTAAAGGCCCACGCCGAAAAAATGGCCTCTGAGGGCTCAAAGGCTGTTCCCGGGAAAACAGTGGCGGCGGTAATAGGTTATAGCAACCTCACTTTCTACCCGACCACCCCTCAGACATTCGGAGAGGAATACACCGGCTATTCGTCCGAAGAAGGCGGGTGGAGAGTGAAAAGGTTTTATTCCGCCGCCCTGGCCCTGGATGGCAGTGTATCGGACAGTTGGGTGGAAAAAACAAAGGATGGTAATCCCTAATGTTCTTATTTGGCATTAAGGGCAAAACCGTGAAAGAATTGAGAAAAAACAGGGGCCTGACGGCCAGGGAACTGGCTTTTATTCTAAAGATAGATACTGTGGAAATACTAAAAATAGATAAGATGAAGTTAAAGGATATTCCCGATCCTCTGAAAACAAAAATAACCCCCGTTTTGAGAGGGGACGACCTTGACAAAATACCCTGGCTGTAAATAAGATTAGCCGTACCGGGTACCTGACTTACTCTGGGTCTGGCCGTAGCGTTTCTGTTTTTGGACATGCCGTCTTGCGGGCTGACCCTGAGGGGTTATGCTATTGCGGCATGGTCCGGGGGTAAGAATTTGTTGGAGCTTTGGGAGCATAGGAATGATAAGCCGATACCGCCGCCGGTGAATAACTGAATAGGATTTTTTATGAAGGCCCTGCTTTTCGGAGCAGGGCTTTTTTCCCACCTCTGAGGTATTGAAACACTCCTCCACTTCCCAGTCCGCAAGGTTTCGAGAGGCAGCGTCCCCGGATAATCAAAGAAGGAATAATCTTTCTTCTAAATCCTACAACAAGTTGACAGGTTCCCTTATTTGTCCAAGTTTCTTGACAAATGGAATTGCCGTATGTTTCAATAGCTATATAGGGGTGGTAGCTGGAAATTATCTCTGAAAAGAAATAATTCCCAACCAATTAATAGATTGATTACGAAAGAATGTGAGAAACAGGGTAAGTGATTCCAATAAACCAAAGAAAGTGATATAAAAGTCTACTATTCAGCATTCAATACAATAAGTGATAGAAGATATGTATTGGCCACCGCACCTGAAACACACATGTTTTTGTTTAATGCACTAACAAATGTTTGATTGATTAATAACCTTCAGGAGGAAATGGTTTAATGAAGCAATCCTCGACAATTCAGGAAAGACTTAGGGATTATCTCACGGGAAACCTTGGCTTCAAAGATGTAGTAGTGAGCCACGCTGAACTTATATTCGGCGGTTTTTCGCGCGAAACTTGGCGCATTGATGCCGAATGGCTTACTGCCGATGGAGTGCGGACAGAAAAAAGCATGATCCTGCGATTGGATCCTCCGTTTTCGCTGCTTGAAAGCAACCGGCATGTCGAGTATGCGATGTACAAGGCATTCTGGCCTGTACCCGGGGTACCGGTACCGGAGCCGTTGTTCATAGAAGACGACCCTGAACCGCTTGGGATGGCGTTTTTTGCTATGTCCAGGCTTGATGGAGCGGCGTGGCCAGGCGAGTTGCGCCAGCCCATGTACAAAGAGGCATGGTCAAAAATCGCATGCCAGATGTTTCAAATTCTGGGTTTGATAGCAGCCCAAGATTGCCGCGACATGGGCTTGGCTGACCTATTACCTGTTCCATCCGTGGACAATGCGTGGGCGGTGGAGCTCGACAAATGGGAGAAGGTGATCAACGATAACGACATTGGTCCGCTCCCTGTATTAAGAGCCGCGATCCGCAAGTTGCGCCGGGAGCCGCCGCCACCAGCCCCAAAATTGTCCGTTGTTCATGGTGATTACCGGATTGGCAACTACCTGTATATCCCGGAAGGAATCGTTGGAGTATTGGACTGGGAGATGGCTCACCTGGGCGATCCAATTGAAGATCTGGGCTGGGCCTTTGCTAAAAACTGGCACTTTGCGAAAGCGCCGGGCAAGATAGCCGGAAAGCTTACGGCCGGCGAGGCAATTCGAATCTGGGAGGACGCCAGCGGCCTCAAGGTTCACCCCGACGCAATGAGGTGGTGGACATTGTTCACCAACGTAAAAGCTTATGCCTTATGGGTCACCGCAGCTAACAAAGCTGCCACCGGCTTTACGAGACAGTTGATCAATACGGATGCCGCCTGGCAAAACATGTATGATCAAGAACTGTGGATGCTTGAAGATATGGGAGGTGTGTCATGAGACCTGCCATTCCGGTCGCCATTGATGCTGCGCTGCGGGATTTTAAGAATTTGATAAAGATTGAAACTGATGCCAACAAGAGATTAAATATGATCGCTCTGATTACCTTCCTCAACGTCCTAAAAAGGGATTGGGATACTATCGCCTCAAGCAGGGTGGAAGAAATAGAGGTGATGTCGAGCCTTTTGAAACGCGGTGCTGAGTTAGCGCCGGAGCAGCTTCGCCAATCCCTGACCGAAGCTGTAAGCCAAGCCGAACAAAACCGTGGTGATCTGCGGATGTCGACTCTCGATACTACGATCGACAGGTTGAAAATAGCTCTGATCGATTTGCAAATCTGGCTTGAATCCAACTCAACCGAGGAGGGGCAAGCCCTACATGCTGAATTGTATTCTTTCCTTAAGAGCAAGGCCAGCCGCCTTGCCGTGCTGAGAAAGATGTGGTAGACCAATCCGCACTATAAACAATTAGGGGGAGCCGAGTTGATTGAAGAGGTTATGCCCAATTTGTACCGTTTAGAAATTCCCCTGCCCAATATTCAGTTAAAGGCACTCAACTCCTATATAATTAAGGGTGAAGAGCGAAACCTGATTATAGACACTGGGTCTAACCACTTACAATGTCTTGAGGCTATGCATTCGGGCCTGAAGGAACTTGGGGTGGATTTACGGGAGACGGATGTGCTTATTACCCACTATCATTCAGATCATGCAGGTCTCGTTCCAAGTCTTATGACAGACACCTCGACGTTCTACTGCAGTGAGCAGGATTTTTTTAAATTGTTCAGTAATGTGTCCAATGACAGTGACTACCGGGATGACATCAGGCGCATCATTGTGCGGCATGGATTTCCCGAGACTCAACTTGATCTTGACATCGATAGCAATATTGGTTTCAGATATCGCTCACCTGACTTTCAAAACAACAAGACATTGATTGATGGGGACATCATATATGCAGGGAATTACAGATTTAGGTGCATAGGTACCCCCGGCCACACTATAGGGCATATGTGTCTTTATGAACCGGACAGTAAATTACTCGTAGCCGGAGACCATATTCTTGATAAAATAACCCCCAACATCTCATTGGCATCTGACGACAGAAACCCGCTAAAGGAGTATCTTCATAGTTTAGAAAAGGTGGAAAATTTGGATATTGACCTTGCATTACCTGGTCACAGGAATCTCGTAACAAACTGCCGCGAGAGGATACTGGAACTTAAACATCACTACGTCAGAAGATCTGATGAAATACTCGCTTTACTAGGGGAAGGAGACAAAACTAATTATCAGGTGGCAACTGAGCTGAAATGGGATCTGAATTGCGAATCCTGGGAATTGTTCCCTCCCAAACAAAAGCTGTTTGCGGTGTGGGAGACTCTTGCACATCTGAAATACCTCGAAGAAAAACAGGTTATTGAAAGAGAAGTGAGAGACCAGAAGGTTGTATTTTCATTGAAGCAGTAGTCAAAAAGACATAAGAAAGGGGATTTATGATGGAGCATTCGTATCCCGGAGCGGAAGGGCGTCATGCATCGAAAGGCAATCCTCCTAAATGGAATGAAAGTTACTTCTTCGACTTCTATGATCCTAAGACCACCGTAGGGGCTTACATTCGTATAGGCATACTTGAGAATTCTCAAACTTCGGGCGTATGGTTGATTCTGTTCAAGGACGGAA
>JAMCVT010000026.1 GCA_023475565.1 Actinomycetota bacterium | reverse complement strand
ATGAAGAGTTTGATGGAATTATCTATTAAAGTGCCCGGCAAGTTGCTGATGTTAAAATTTTACAGATGACACAGGTTAATTTAATATTGTCAATTTTATTGAAAAAAGCTATTGACATAGTACGGCTACACCTAAAAAAACTCCGCCAGTGGACGGAGCTTTTATGCTTTGGGGTAATACCTCCGGTCAGGAGCCAGAAGCCAGGAGCCAGAATTTTTTTTGCACTGCTTTAAGGTCGGTCAGAGCCGGACCTTCCTGTCTGCTTTGGACACAGAGAAATTTGCCTTCACTATTCTGAATTCCGCCATCGGGGACATTATACCGATCGGGGACATTCCTGTCCCCAAAGGAATACCCGAACTTCAGCAGGTGTGTCCCCTTTCCTCTAAAGGGCTGCTATTTCAGCACCTCCAGGGCGTGTTTGGCCCGGCGGTCTTTTTCCATAACCCCGGCCAGGAACTGTTTTAAGTACTCGATCATTTCCGGGGACATATCGGAGGGCCTGCGCAGGTGCTTTAAAAGCAGCACAACCGATTTAAGGTTTTCTCCCAGATTGTGGTCCGGGGCTGAGGATCCCTCCAGGGATCTCAGTTTTGCAAAGCAGACCTCAATAATCTGCGGGATATCCTTGGATTTATATTTTTCAAGAAAGGCATGCAGCTGGTATACCTCCGGGGTCATATCTTTACCCCCCCCTTTTTTTAGCCTATTCAACAAATTCATCCCATATTCCTCTTGATTAACTAAATTTCTCCAGTATTTTTTCAAGTAAAGGCCCGGCTGTAACCGGGACGCGGTCCAGGGAATCATGCCCTAGCTGATAAAACCCCCCAGGGCCAGGAGAACTTCCAGAAGTATAAGTAAAACGATGGTCACTTCAAGTATATTGGACTGCTGGGTGGCCACCTCGTTGCTGAGCAGGGTGTAGTTTTGCTGTATAGTGGTTATTTTCCTCTCTATGCTCTCGGCCCAGGCGTGGGTGCGGAGTATTTTCAGAGCGGTTCCGTATACCCTGGCGTAAAAAACATCCTCGGTAAGCTTAAGGGAATTGTGAATCCTCTCGGTGATTTCGCTGATGTCTATGACCAGCTCCATCAGACTGTTCATTATCCTGCGGTAGTGCCCCCACCTGCGGTAGCGCACGATGGTTCCGGCCTCTTCCAGGGCGTCGTACATCTTGATGGTTTCCTCCGACAGCAGGTTGTCGTAATAGCGCAGCTCCAGGAGTTGGGAGTTGGCGAACTCCAGCAGGTCCGGGATGTCGGCGCTGCCCGTGGGGTCGTAAACAAGGGCCGAGTCCCAAGTGATCACGGCCAGATCGTCTTTTCCGTAGGAGAAAGAATTACAGTTGATTTCCCTTTTTATCTGGTCGCTTAAAGGCTCGGTTTCGGCCAGCAGGAGGGGGGCCGGATCCCAGTCAGTATTCCAGTTGTGGAAGTAGTATATGGTGTAGTCCTCCACAAAGCCTGTATTCTCCGGCTTTATCATGGCATCCAGGAGGGTGCTGCTTACCTCGGTGAGCTTTTGGCTGAAGACTGCCTCCAGACCCTCGTCATTGTACAGGTAAACGGCCAGATTGTGAAGGCTTTGGTAGTCCAGGTCCGGGGGCACGGAGATTCTCATGGTTATGCTGATCACGCCAAGGTCATATATCCTGGCGTAATAGAATACCCCGCAGCGGTGGCCCGGGAAGGCCAGTGTATCTTCACCCAGCTCCACAGTAACCGGGGGGTTGGCTATATGTATGGATTTGGGCTTTATCCTGGAAAGCTTCATCCTGGAGGTGGGCTTTATCTGGGATAAGACTTTTTCCACCCTGTCCAGCCTGATTTCCTCGGCCACGTCAAAAATTCTGAACAGATAAAAATAATTGTTCATAAATAAAACCCACTCCGTCAGTTTATTTGGTATTTTAGCAAAAAATATTAAAATTGGCAAATGACAGCATAGAAGTATAACCGGAAACCCGGATAAGCATCATAAAAGCAGGAGGTGAGAAGGAATGGCCATGGAGGAAAAGGACATATACAGCCTGGACAGCCAGGAGGAGGAAGAGTGCGCCGGGGAGGATCAGGAAGTAGATGAACTGGAGGACCATGTTATTTACCATCATTTTTACGGCTACTAAAAAGTATAGCCGCCCCATCCAAAGTTTTAACCCCTACAGGGAATTTTTTTCAAACCGCGTGGAAGAATAACAAAGGCTTTAAAAATATTAAACGGGGGGTTGCCCATATGCAGGTTGGAACGCGAGAGGCTATGGAAATGTTCGAAGTGATAAGGGATTCTGTCTGCATTATTGATCAATTTACGGACTATATCAGCCACTGCCAGGACCCTGCCCTCAGGCAAATATTGGAAAACCAGCAGCGCCATCTTGTGGAGGAATACAGCCACAAGGTCAGTGTCATGCAGGGGCACGGCCTGGACCTGACAAATCTTCCAAGAATTCAGACCCCGGCAGGGCAGCAGGGTACAGCAGCTTCCGGAATGCAGGGCAGCTCCAATATACAGTTTGGCATGCAGCAGTCCGGACAGGGCCAGACAGCCATGGGCAAGGCTAATGTGGGCCAGGGAACAATGGGCCAGACAACCATGGGCCAGGGGACCACAAGGACCATTACTGACCGCACCATTGCCCAGGGAGCGCTGCTGCTCCACAAATGCGGGGCGGTCAGGGCCACCAACTCTGCTCTGGAGAGCTCTGAGCCCCACCTGCGCAGCCTGCTGGCCAATTCAGCCCGCACCTGCACGGACATGGCTTACGAAATTTTCCAGTACATGGCGCAGAGGGGACTTTACCAGCTGCCCGAAAACCCCGCAAATTTCGTAAACCACATGGCGCAGGGCCAGGGGGTCCGGAATTACCAGGCCCAGCCTCAGAATCTTGCGGGAATGCAGCAGAACTACACGGGGACGCAGCAAAATTTACAGACCGGAATGCAGGGCGGCATTCCCAGGCAGTTTTCATAGATCATTTGGAAAGCAGGGCCTCGAATTATTCGGGGCCTTTTTATATTTGCCGCTTCCGGGTAAAGGGAATAATGTTTTACATATCGAATAATTAATTAAAAATACCCTGTTTTGGAGGAGAATAATGAATTACGTAAGCACCCGCGGGGGAGGGCAGGCTGTCAGCGCCGCCGAGGCCATTAAAGCCGGCATTGCGCCGGACGGCGGCCTTTACGTGCCCGGCGCCGCTGTAAAAATTGAGCCTGCGGCCATAGAGGCCATGAAAAATGAGGATTACTGCGGCAGGGCGGCGGCCATACTGCCTTATTACCTGACCGGCTATACCGGCGGTGAAATAGCTGACTGCGTCCGGGGGGCCTATAGCCCCCTGTCCTTTGACCACCCGGAGGTGGCTCCGGTGGTGAGGCTGGAAGAGGGGGTCTGTGTACTGGAACTCTGGCATGGCCCCACCAGCGCCTTCAAGGACATGGCCCTGCAGATACTGCCCCGGCTGCTGCCCCTGGCGGCGGAGAAAACGGGGGAGAGGGCGGAGATAGTCATTCTGGTGGCCACTTCCGGGGATACCGGGAAGGCGGCGCTGGAGGGCTTTAAAGATGTGCCGGGGACAAGGATAATGGTTTTCTTCCCCGACGAGGGAGTAAGCGAGGTGCAGCGCCTCCAGATGGTTACCCAGGAGGGGGGCAATGTGGGAGTGGCCGCCGTAAAGGGCAATTTTGACGATGCCCAGAACGGGGTTAAGGTTATTTTTACCGATGAGTCTTTTAATAAAGAGATTAAAGAAAAGGGATTTAAATTTTCCTCGGCCAACTCCATCAACTGGGGGCGGCTGGCCCCCCAGATAATATATTATTTCAGCGCCTACCTTGACCTGCAAAGGCAGGGCCTGGTATCCGGAGGTCCTGTTAATTTCGTTGTTCCCACCGGCAATTTCGGCAACATACTGGCCGGTTTTTACGCGCGCCGGGCGGGCCTGCCGGTGAAAAGGCTTATCTGCGCGTCCAACGAAAACAATGTGCTCACCGATTTTGTCAAAACCGGGGTATACGACCGGAACCGCAGGTTCTACAGAACCCTTTCCCCTTCCATGGACATACTTATATCCAGCAACCTGGAAAGACTCCTGTTTGAGCTTTCGGGAAGAGACCCGGCGGTGGTAAGGGGATGGATGGGAGAACTGAAAGAGAAGGGATCGTACAGTGTAGGCAGCGGCCTGCTGGAAAAAATACAGTCCCTTTTCTGGTCCGGCTACGCCGGCGACCGGGAAACCCTGGACACTATAAAGAAAACATTTGATGAGAAAGGGTACCTGGCTGACACCCACACGGCGGTGGGCATAAATGTTTATAACAAATACCGGGAGGCCACCGGGGACGGGACTCCCACTGTGATACTGTCCACGGCCAGTCCCTACAAATTCAATAGAAGCGTGGCCAGGGCGCTGCTGGGTAAGGAGGCCGTGGCCGGTAAAAATGAATTTGAACTGCTGGAAATACTGTCCCGGGAAAGCGGCACCGGGATACCCCGCAATCTTAAGAACCTGGACAAAAAGCCGGTGCTGCACGGAACGGTGGTTGAGAGGGAGGCCATGGCGGCCGCAGTTAAGGATTTTCTGGGAATAATATAATGCTTATACTGAAATCCTTATTCTGTCGGAATCCAGAAGTCAGGAGCCAGGAGCCAGGCATTCCCTGGCTGCTTATTTTAGCTTTAAACTGGCCTGAAAGTAGGGCCAATAACTTCTGACTCCTGGATTCTGACTTCTGTCTCCCGACCGGAGGTATTACCCTTAAGCTACAATGCCTGACCGAGAGGTCAGGCATTGTAGTCCGGGGCCACTTCGCCGTTGATCACTTTTTGCAGCGCCTTGATGTGCCTGCACTTATAGCCGGGATCTCTCCTGGAGCTGAATCTGAAGGTGCAGCAGGTGCAGGAGTTGGGGGTGGTAATCAGCTCGTACCGGCAGTCGAAGTCGATCACCCTGGCCCTGTCCTCGGCCTCGGGGTATACAACCAGGTCATTAATCATGAAGGGCAGGTTGATGTAATTTATCATTGGTCATCCTCCGTCAAATTCGTTGGGGACATTCCTCCGACTCCCAGGGCCATACCGATCGGGGACATTCCTCCGACCTCCAGAGCAAGTCATACTGGGGAGGTGTGTCCCCTTTCCTTATACCGGCACATATCCCCCAGCGGGCATTCCCCGCAGCGGGGTGAGGAGCCGGAACAGTACCTGTTGCCCACGCCGTCTATGAGAGCATGGTACTCATTAAAGAGATCCACTTTTTCAGGCAGGTTTCCGGTGAAAAAAGACTGAAGGCTGTCGTAGCTCCAGCCGGGGGGGATTATTCCCAGGCGGCCGAATATCCTGTCGGTGTATGCGTCCACCACAAAGACAGGCTTTTGGGCTGCGTACAGCAGGATGCTGTCGGCGGTTTCCCTGCCGATGCCTTTTAGGCCCAGCAGTATACGGCGGAGATCACCTGCCGGAAGGGCCAGCAGCCTCTCCAGGTCCCCGTTAAAGCCGTTTACCACCAGAGAGCAGAAATTCTTCAGCCTTCGGGCCTTCTGGTTGTAATAGCGGGTAGGCCGGATAAGTCCGGCCACCTTTTCATCAGGGGCCAGATAAAGTGATCGTGCCTCCAGAAGGCCTTCCTCCCTGAGAGCGTCTATGGCCTTGACCACATTTCTCCAGGCCACATTCTGGGTCAGAATGGCCCCCACGCAGACCTCGAAGGGCGTGTCGGCGGGCCACCAGCCCCGGGGGCCCAAATGGGCGTATATTTTTTGATAAATATCCAGCAGTAACTTTCTCATAGTTTAAATACTAATATATCATCAGCGGGAGATAATAACAACATTTCACTTATTTCTCCAAAAACAGTAAGACGCCCTAAAGGGCGCCCTTCATAGCTTCTTGGGCGGTTTACGCCGAGTGCCGGCGGGAGAACAGACTGTCGAACTCTTTCATGTTTTCGCTGGCCATGAAATAATCGAAAAGAAAGTCCATTTGTTTTTGGGAAAGGGCCTTCTCACTGTGGTATTGAACCCTGCCCAGGCTTATCTTGACCCAGCCGTTTATCTCCAGGGTATATTCGGCGTCCAGATTGAGGAAAAATCTTGCCTCCAGGCGGTATTTGAACTTCTTGCACAGATCATCGGCAAATCTCCAGTGGTACTCATAGGGACATTGATAGAAGTCACCGTTCGGGGCCACCCAACCGTCCTTGCCCTTTAGTTCGCCGTGGTACGGATCAAGACTGAACATGAAATTCACCTCCTGTGCTATAGATAATACTCCAATGAAAACGCGCATTCCATGTTTTCTCGGGCAAATAGCGAATTGCGGCGCCCGGGAGCATTATAAAAAGTCTAACGTTTCACAGGTTGGGTAAACCGCTCTCCGGGCGGTTTACCACCGTTTAGACGAAAACGGCATACAGGGCGGCTGCATGCCGTTGATAATGTGAGTATCCATGAATGGAACCAAACTGCAGGACCGGGCTCTTATTTTGTGAATGTATTTCAGGCGCCCTGGAAAACATAATGGCAACGCAAATTTAGTATTTGGATGTAAAAATTATTGTGACAGGTGAGGCCATGTATTCATTTTTTACCGTTTCCGTTGTACCCGAGGTACCTGAAAAAATATCCAGGCTTAAAGATATAGCCTATAACTTCTGGTTCAGCTGGAACGAGCCGGCCCGGGAATTATTCTCCAGAATAGACGGCGCCCTCTGGGAGGAAGTGTATCATAATCCGGTAAAGTTCCTTCTCAGTGTCAGGCAGGAGGATCTGGAGAAAGCTTCGGGGGATAGGGAATATCTTAAGATGTATGGGCAGGTCATGGATAGCTTTGACCGCTACCTGACCGGGGAAACCTGGTTTAAGCGCCGCTTTCCGGAGCATTCCGAAAAGGTGGTGGCCTATTTTTCAGCCGAATTCGGGCTGCACGAGTCTCATCCCATTTATTCAGGGGGCCTCGGACTTCTGGCGGGGGATCATCTAAAATCGGCCAGCGACCTGGGTGTGCCCCTGGTAGGCGTGGGTCTGCTGTACAGGCAGGGCTACTTTACCCAGCGGATTAACGGTGAGGGCTGGCAGGAGGCTGAATACCCGCTTCAGAACTTTTTTGAAATGCCCATGATGCCAGTTATGGGAAATGACGGCGGCATTTTAACCGTGCCGGTGGAACTTCCCGGCAGAAAGGTTAATGTAAGGGTATGGCAGGCCCGGGTGGGAAAGGTCAGCCTTTACCTCCTGGATTCAGATGTGTCCTCCAACAGCAGGGAGGACAGGGCCATAACCGCCCAGCTTTACGGCGGCTGCAGGGATATGAGGATTTCCCAGGAGATCATACTGGGCATAGGAGGGGTAAGGGCCCTCAGGTCCATGGGCATCTCCCCCCGGATGTGGCACATCAACGAGGGGCATGCCGCCTTTCTCTGTCTGGAAAGAATAAGGGAATTAGTGCGCAGGGGAATAAAGCCGGATGTGGCTATTGAGGCGGTAAAAACAAATACCCTGTTTACCACCCACACACCGGTCCCCGCCGGGCATGATGTTTTTACCGCCGAGATGATGGACTGCTATTTCGGATTCTTTGCCCAGCAGATGGACATCAGCCGGGAAGAATTCATCCGCCTGGGCTGGGATGAGGAGCGCCACGCCTTCAACATGACGGTGCTGGCCCTCAATATGACGGACTTTAAGAACGGGGTCAGCAGACTGCACGGCAATATCTCCCGCCATATGTTCCGGAGACTTTACGGTAATGTCCCGGCCGAAGAGGTGCCCATCTCCAGTGTGACCAACGGGGTCCACCTTGAATCATGGATGGCGCCCCAGCTTAAGGCCATAATGAGGAAATATGCCGGAAACTGGTCCTCCAGCCTGAATGACCCGGGGATGTGGGTAAAAGTAGACCTTGTTCCGGATGAGGTAATCTGGTCCGCCCACCTGCAGCTTAAAGAAGAACTCATAGATTTTGCCAGGAAGAGGCTTAAGGCCCAGAGGGAGAGAAATTTTGAAACCAGGGAAAGAATAGCAGAGGTTGACGGCTACCTTAATCCCGATGCCTTCATTATAGGTTTTGCCCGGAGGTTTGCCACCTATAAGAGGGCCACCCTGCTTTTTGCCGACCTGCAAAGGCTGACCGCCCTGCTAAACAACCCCCAGCGGCCGGTGCAGATTATATTTGCCGGCAAGGCCCACCCCGCCGACAGGCCCGGGCAGGAATTAATTAAAAGAGTGCTTGATATTGCCGGGCTGGAACCCTTCAGGGGCAAAATAGTTTTTCTGGAGAACTATGACATAAATGTCGCCCGCCACATGGTAAGGGGGGTGGATATATGGCTGAACAACCCCAGGAGGCCCCAGGAGGCCAGCGGGACCAGCGGCATGAAGGCCGCCGTCAACGGGGTGGTCAATTTCAGCGTGCTTGACGGGTGGTGGCCCGAGGCATACAACGGCAGAAACGGCTTTTCCATCGGAATTGAAAAGGATTATCCCGGAGATGAGGTTCAGGACCGGGAGGATTTTCTTTCACTGTACAGTGTTCTGGAAAACGAAATCATTCCCGCCTTCTTTTCAATGGAGTCCGGGGTGTCCGGTAAATGGGTCTCATACATGAAAAACTCTGTCAAAACAGTGGGTCTCAATTTCAGCTCCGACCGGATGGTCAGGGAGTACGTGGAAAGATATTATGTCCCGGCCATAAGCAGGGGCGAGGAATTCAGAAAGGATAATTTTGCGCTGGCCGAAAAGATTGAAGCCTATAAGAGTTTTTTGAAAAAAAACTGGCACCATGTGGCGGTGTGTGAAGTAGGTAATGACAGCCGCGCTCTTAAGAAAGCGGGAGATAGTCTCAGTGTAAATTCCACCGTCCGGCTGGGCGCCATCCAGCACCACAATGTCAGCGTGGAAATTGTATACGGCGGTGTGGAGGGGGACAGTCTTTACGATTTAAAAACGGTACCCATGACCCTGGCCGAACAGGTGGAGGACGGTGTATATTGTTACCGGGGCAACCTTACCCTGCCTCAGGGGGCCTTTGGCTATACGGTCAGGGTAAGGCCTGTAAGCCCTGATTTTGTTAACAAATTTGATCTGCCTCTGGTGGTCTGGGCCGGATTAAACTAATCCGGCCCTTTGAGATTGAGACGAGGAGATATAATAAAGAATTACTTTAAAAACCTGCACTCTACGGTGCAGGTTCCTTATTGGCCCCTGAGCCTGGATACCAGCCGGTCACGGCGGCTTTCATATGCGGTTAAGAGGGCGGCTGCCCGGCTGCCTATCCTGGGCAGGCCTTTTACGTCATCGGAGCTGACCGCCCCCATAACGGTGGCCAGTACGGGATAAATAACCGCTCCCCCCAGTATGGCGGCAATTGTGGCCAGATAGGCATGCCCAAGCAGGGCCATGCCCCACCAATACAGCTGAAACACTGCCAGGCCCATCAGCAGTGAGGCTATTCCCGGCCTCAGCACGGCCGAGGGAATATTTACGTTAAGCCCCACCATACGCTTGACGGCCAGATAATTTAAGGTGGACGACACCAGGAACATGGCCACCGTTCCCAGGGCGGCGGCCTTTATGCCCAGGGAGGTGGGCACCAGGAAATAAGTTATGCTTATTCTGACGGCTATGCCGGCCAGCAGGTTTATGACCGGTATATCGGCCCGGCCCAGCCCCTGCAGCACCCCAGACAGCACCAGATGGATTCCCCAGAAGGCAATTGAGGGCGCCAGCGTCATAAGGGGTATGCCGGCAGCCTTTTCGGCATAAAAAAGATCGGTTAACTGGGGAGCAATGGCCATGAGCCCGGCAGCCGCGGGCAGGGTTGTAATGAGAGATAGTCTTATGGCTTCCGAGGCCTTCCTTTGAATCTGCATTTTATTGTTGGCGCCGAAGGACTCGGCCACCGAGGGAACTATACTGGTGCCCAGTGCAAAGGCGAAAACGATGCTTATATTGACAAAGGACATGGCCATCTGGTTGATCTGGCCGTATAAATTGGTGGCTTCCTTAAGGGAGTAGCCCACCATTTGGAGGCGGTCAATAATAAGCTTGTTGTCGATGAAGCCGGTAATGGCCATGGCAACGCTGGCGAAGGACACAGGGATGGAAACGGCCAGTATTTTCTTCAGCAGGCTAAAAGCCTTTTCCCTGTATTCCGAGGTGTCCCGGTCCACCATTTCCATCAGGGATCCCCTGTGCCTGAAGTAATAAAAAATCATGATGAGGGTTGCCGCCACCGCCCCGGGGACTGCTCCGAAATTGGCCCCGGCCGCGGCCAGGGCCAGACCTTTGGGCATCAGAAGATAGCTGAAAAGCACAGTTCCGGCCACCAGCATTACCTGCTCTCCCACCTGGGAGGCTGCCACCGGTGACATATTCTGCAGACCCTGGAAGAGTCCCCTGAAAGAAGAGGTCAAAGCCGCGAAAAATATCATTGGTGATATGGCCAGGAGTCCGTAGTAGCTGGCCGGGTTGGCCACCAGGCCGCTTTCTACAAGCCAGGAGGCTCCGAAGAAGAGCAGAAGGGAAAAAAGAAGCCCAAAAAGGAACATGGCTGCAAAGGCTACCTTGAAGGTTCTGTAGGCGTCCCTGTAATACCCATGGGATATTTTTTCCGATATCAGCCTGGCCATGGCCACAGGGATCCCTGCCGAGGAAATGGTAAAGAATATATAGTATACCTGATTGGGCACGGCATATATGCCCAGGCCCTCGCCGCCCAGAAGCCTGCCCACGGGAATCCTGTAGCCCACGGCCAGTATCCTGATGAAAATGCCGGCCAGGGTGAGGATAATGGCGCCCTGTATTATTGTCTGTTTTTTAAGTGCTCTACGGGCCAAGTGATCATCACTCCAAGTACTTCAAAACCCACGCCCAAGGCGTGGGTTGTAGACTTCATGCCTATTCTCCGGTATCGTCTCCCGGGGGGACATTGTCAACACGCCTTAGAGGCGTAACCTTGTTTCTTCTGCCGGGCCTTTGCGCCGGTATTTCGGATTCGGTAACTTCCAGGTAAAAGAGTTTATCGGGATAACAAAGGACCGTGACCATTCCCCGTTCCGGTTCGGTCAGCCAAATCCCCCGGAATTCCAGCATTTCTCCGAGCAGGTCAACCTCCACTTTTCGTGGGCCCTCGAATACTTCAAGCTCCCAACCCTGGATACTGACCACAAGGGTTTTCTGCAGTCTTGTATTTTCCATACGATCCTCCTTTTACATGCCCTCCCACAAAAAATATAATACCATAAATATGAGTTTTACCCAAATTATTTAATTGCAG
>JAMCVT010000046.1 GCA_023475565.1 Actinomycetota bacterium | reverse complement strand
ATTTTTTCTAAGCTAAGTCAATTCCTCACTATCATTAGCGCTAGGAAGCAGAGCTAACTCGTGTGACTGTATAGAACGGGCAGATTTTTCAACCACATCCAAGGCTTCTATATCGGCGCCTGTTGAGGATCCGAGTTCCTTGAATTTACGTGCGCTTACTAAAACTCTGCTTTCCAGGGTGCCTACTGCTTTGTTATAAGCATCAACGGAACGGTCAAGTCCCTTTTTAATATCACTGAAATGGGAGGCCAAATTCTTTATCCTATCATATAGCTGCTTACCTAATTCGCTTATAGCCTGGGCATTTTCCGCGATTTGTTCTTGTCTCCATCCATAGGCTACAGCGCGCAACAAGGCAATTAGCGTGGTAGGGGTTGACAGGATGACACGTTGCTCTACGCCTAACTCTATTAGGCTTGGGTCCTGCTCAAGAGCCGCGCTGAAGTAAGTTTCACCAGGTAAGAACAGGACCACGAACTCAGGCGAAGTGCTAAACTGGTCCCAGTAGGCTTTATTTGCTAGCTTTGTCAGGTGAGTTCGTATTTGGCGGGCATGGTCCTGCAGCCTGCCCACCCTTATTTCTTCGTCCTTGGCTTCCAGCGCCTCAAGATACGCCATAATAGGAACTTTAGAATCAATTACTATATTCTTGTTACTTGGCAGCCTGACTATCATATCCGGGCGAAGCCGGCCGCTCTCTGTTTCGACTGATTCCTGCTGTACAAAATCACAGTACTCTATCATGCCGGCCATTTCTACCACACGCTTTAATTGAATCTCTCCCCAGCGGCCGCGAACAGTAGGAGCACGGAGGGCCTTGACGAGATTGGATGTTTCTGTCTGTAGTTGCAGCTGTGTCTGGGAGAGTGATTTTACCTGCTGGGTAAGGCTTGCATAAGCTTCCAATCTTACTTTTTCTAAATCTTGAAGTTTACCATCCACCTTCTCAAGAGATTCCTTCATGGGTTTTACGAGTTCATCAACAGCTTTTTGCTTAGACTCAAGGTCACTTTTGGCGCCTTCCTGAAATTTCTCCAATGTAGTTTTTGCCAGTTCCAAAAATGACTGATTGTTACTTTTTAATGCTTCAGAGGAAAGGGCTTTAAATGCATCGGACAGTTTTTGCTGCGCCTCATTAAGAAGAGCTAGTTTTTCCTCTGTGGCTTTACGCTCTTTATCAAGGGTAGTATTTAATCTGGATATATCTTCTCTTAATTTGGCATTATCCTCTTGTAATGCTTTGGTTTCATTTTCTTTCTCTTTTATGGCGGTTTCTAAAGTAGGAATCCGTTTGTTGTTTTCATCTGCTGCAGACCTTTTTTCTGACTCTATAGAAAAGTCTTTTCTGAGTTTTTCTATGTCCGTCTCAAATTTTCCAATAGAAGATTCTAATTGAGTTATTTGTTCATCTTTAGCTCGAAGACGCTCGTTTAGTATAGCTCGTTCAGCTTCGGCCCCGTCCTTTGCTTTGTCATAGGCATGCTGGATTTTTGTTCTGGTTAAAAGCCAGGCAGCAGTTCCGCCAATAATAAGGCCCAAAATTAGTAAAACAATTTCCACTTATATCACCCCTAATAATTGATGTAAAAGTTTATAGTAATTTACTATTACCTGAAACCCCTGGCCAGTTAGATGCCGTTTCACTACATGTTCACCGTAGCCGTACCCGTTTTCGCGGCCAGGACCAGTCCATTTAAATACGTGTGGAGGAACGACGGCCGGAAACACTGTTTCCATTTCTCCAGCTCATCCGGGTCATAATGAATTAGACACCACCGATAAGTATCACTATAGACCATACTGTCAACACAATGCCAGTAACAGAGGAAAGGTAATACAAAGAAGTAAGAATCAAACTGTTGTCAATTGTAGTCGTCTGACTTGTGAACAGCTCTTTCTTAAATATTGCCATTTGAAGTATCCAAAGGGCTAAAACAAAAGCGAGTGGAACGTTTGACCATGCATATGCCATTTTAATATCGCCGTAACTACCCTGGCCTCCTAACCAACCGCCAATCCACTTAATCAGGAAACTATATGAAAAGTAAAGTACCTCCCAACCTACAACAGCTTTAAGAGGATGGAAACATCCACAGAAAGGGGGTGGGGCGGGATGGTCACTATTGGCGTTCAATACAAATCGTAATAGCGGTGCTACTCCTACTAACCCTCGTTGTACATCTGACTAATCGCGGCAATTAATCAAGAACCCTTGAACTGACGCAAACAGTTCAAGGGCCTTAGATAAAAACCCCGACAGGTCGAGGCGCACGAGCCGTTATGTTAGTTAAAAGTATTCCCATATATTTGTATTATCCTTCATCGAAACAATAGTGTCAATAATAAACTACTCTTAAGACCGCGGGTATGTGTTTTTATCGGTGATTAAGGTCCTTTGATAAATAAAATATATCTTTTAAAAATTAAGAGCTGAACAGGCTCTTTTTCTTTTGTAATAGGACAATCCGTTTAAGACATACCGTCTCTTTAAAGAGCCTTTGGGCGCAAAAGTCAGGGAGGTGGACTCTGATATGCCGGAAACAACTCTTGAATATGCCAGTGATGAGAAAACTGAAGAGGGCTTATCAATAGCTATAGGGATTATATCCAATCAGGTTTATAAGCGCGCCAACTTACCCAAGCTGCTTGCTGATGTGGCTATTGCCGGATTTAAGGAAGAGGCTTTGGAAGGACTTATAGCATGGGGGACAGGTACAAAACCGGTGGAGGACCTCTGGGAGGAATTTTTAACCATGACACAGAAAAAGAGTAGTGTCGTGGGAGGAGTGAAGCTTTGTGGAAACAAAGACGTCACAGGATGAATTAATAGCTGCTCTATATAAAAGGATAAGCACAGATGAAGATTTGCAAAAATGGAGTCTTGGCGGCCAAGAGAAGGAATTGAAAAAATTCGCCAATCTCCGGAATTATAGGATATATAAAATCTATGAGGACTCCATTACAGGTTCCAGTTCCAGGCGCCCAGGACTGGACCGGCTGCGTGATGATATGGCCGCTGGTAAATTTGATGTAATTCTTGTGGTTGATCAGGACAGATTATCCCGGATGGAAACGATTGACTGGGAATTGCTAAAAAAAGAGATGCGCGAAGCCGGAGTTCGTCTGGTAACTCCTGTTCAGGAGATTGACTTCACAGACGAAGATGATGAACTTGTAAGTGACGTGTTCAATCTGTTCGCCCGCCACCAGAGAAGAAAACTAAAAAAAGCGATGAAGAGGGGCAGAGCTGAGGCTGCTGAAAATGGCAGCTGGTTTGGGAAGCCGCCTTATGGCAGAAAAAAAGTGAAAAATAATAAAGGCAGGGATACGGTTATAGTTGATCCTGAAACCGGTCCAATTGTGCAAAAAATGTTCCAATTGTACTTGGAAGGGTATGGTTCACGAACAGTAGCAGGCGAATTGAATAAGATTGGTATACCATCACCTGAAGGCAGTATATGGGATACATGCTCAGTTTTAAGAGTAATAACCCATCCCATACACCGGGGAGATCTTAGAAGGTGCGAAAACGGTAGAGATATATATGTAGAGGCTGCCTTTGAGCCCACAGTGCCTATAGAGCTATTTGACCGCTGCCAGAAAATACTTCGCAAGCGGAGCGAAGAAAGAGCCTGGCAAAGGAACAACACAGTCACAAGTCTGGCTGCCGGATCTTTATTATGTGGGGAATGCCATACAAAATTTCAGGTTGCTCCAATAAATAGCCGGTATGGTAATAAAAAATACAGTTATTATTATTACCGGCACAGGGCCAGAAATAAATATGGGCAAACTATTAAACCATCCTGCAAAGCGGTTCACCGGGCGGACCAGGTTGATGCGAGGTTAATCGGCGCAATAAAACTGATAGGCTCCAGTCCATTAGTTGCGCAAAAGCTGATAAAGGTAAAGAACTCTGATAAGGAAAAAAGTCTTCTTAAGGCACGGCTGGATACCCTTAGTAAGGCTGAAAAACAGCTTAGCGCAAAAAAAGAAAAGCTGCTGTCCATATACCTTGATGGAGATTGGGATAAGTCAACCCTAAAGAAAAAGAAAAAGGCAATAGAAGCGGAAATTCAAAACGTGAAAAACCAGCACAGGGACATAGCCGGCCAATTAGCTCAGCTGGGAGACCATAAGCTTGATATGGAATATATTTTCAACTGCTTTGCGGTTTTATCAACCATAGAAAAGGAGATGTCCCGGCAGCAGCAGAGAAAGCTGATTCAGGCTTTGTTCCCGAAGATTGAAATATACGCCAATGGAGATATGCGGATTTTTGCCATCATACCGGTATACGGCATAATGGATAACGCAGAGGATAAATTTTATGTCCAATATGTCGCTCAAGGAATACGACGAGCTGGCCAAAAAGGAGATCCAGAAGGCCTTTGTCTACTCGTACGAGGAGTCTGCCAAGGTGCTCTTCGACAATTACCTGGATAATGTGGAGGCCTACTGCAACGGGGTCAAGATAAAGGACCCCATCACCGACGAGGAGATGGACCCGGATGAGAAGCTGATGAGGTCCATAGAGGAGCAGATAGGCATTTCGGAAAACGCCAAGAAGAGCTTCCGGGAGGAAATACTGATCAGGCTTTCTTCCTATGCCCGCAAGAACAGGAAATTTGACTACCGGTCCCACGAGCGCCTCAGGGAGGCGGTGGAGAAAAAGCTTTTCGCCGACTTAAAAGACGTGGTGAAGATAACAACCTCCACCAAGACGCCGGACGCGGAGCAGCTAAAGCGTATTAACGAGGTGAGCGCCAAGCTTATCGACGAGTACGACTATTGCCCCATATGCGCCAATGAGCTTATGAAGTATGTGGGCAGCCTCTTAAACCGTTAACCGAATATTTTTTGCTTTTGAAACCGCCTCCGGGCGGTTTCTATTTGCGAGTATATACAGGAGATTGAATCCGTTACCTGTTGACAGGGTAGGAATATGTTCTATATGATAGAAGTAAGAAATTACTACTGAGGTGTTGTTTATGTCTGAAACATTTATCTCCCGGATAACCACCAAGGGGCAGGTAACGGTTCCCCTGGAACTGCGGAAGGCTCTTAATATAAAAGAGGGCGACTATATACTTTTTGAAAAAAAAGGGGTAAGGGTGGAAATAAAAAAAATTCAGTCAGCAGTTGATTTCGAGGAATTTGCCAGGCCCATCAGGGAGAGGTTTCAAAAAGCGAATATAACTCCCGGCGATATTGAGGAAGCCATTAAATGGGCGCGGGGAGTTAAAGGAGAATGAGGGTTACCATTGATACCAATGTTCTTGTTTCCGCACTGGGCTGGAACGGAGCAGAAGCCGCTGTTATTGAGATGGTATTGGAATCAAAAATTGAACTGTGTATTTCGGCACAGATTTTAAGTGAGTTTTACAAGGTTGTCAAATATCCCAGGTTCGGCTTTACCGAACAGGAGATTGACGGTTTTATCGGGCGCTTGCTGACCGGGGCTGCACTTATAAATCCGGTGCAAAGTATTAATGCTGTTTTGGCTGATCCGGATGATAATAAAATTATCGAGTGTGCCGTTGCAGGGGAGTCATCTTGTATCATTACAGGTGACAGGCATTTGTCGCAGTTGGTTGAGTACCAGGGAATAGAAATAATGAGGGCGGTAGATTTTTTGCAAAAAATTTCCAGGCAGTAATCAAAAAATTTTTAAACGCTTCTTCAGAAAGCGGGATTACCGGCAGGCCTCGCGCAGATTTTTCCGGAGGCTTTTGGAGGCTTCCATGGCCTCGGATACCGGGGAGGCCGGAAGGGTTACCAGGGAGGCCATGGAGGAGAGCATTTCCCTGTGGAAAAACCTCCCGGTCCAAGAAACCCCTACAGGCTGAGGGCTATACCTGCGGTCGGATCAGGAGAATGCCCATCGGTATCTGGATATAACTCATGGGTAATACCTCCTGTCTCCGGCCTCTCCGGCCTTTAAAGTATGCACGGTTCTGCAGTAGCAGTTATTTATAGGAGGGGTTACCAATGAAAAGATGGAACGGCTGGGGTGCAGTTGACACTGACTACCCCCTCCCGGATGCAGGCAGGGCATTTCTGGAGGACCGGCTGGGATCGGGAGCTCCTCCTGAGGATGCCACCCTCGAAGAGTGCCTGGGAAAGGTTCCTCCCTCCCGCCTGCCTGATCACCCCCTGGTTGTGAGGGACCCGGAGGAGCGTTTAAGGCGCAGCGCCGGGCAGAGCCTGCAGGACTGGATAAACCTGAGAAGCGGCACGGTGGCGTCCTTCCCCGACGGAGTGGCCTGCCCGGAGACCGCCGGCGATGTCAGGGAAGTGCTTAAGTATGCCCAAAATACCGGCGCCCTGGTTATACCCTATGGCGGGGGAACCAGCGTGGTGGGGCACTTAAGCGCCCCCGCAGGCGACAGGCCCGTCCTTACTGTGGATATGGGCCGCATGAACAGTCTGGTGAAAATGGACGGCAGGGGGTGCCTGGCCACTTTCCAGGCCGGAGTCCGGGGGCCGGTCCTGGAGGCGGCGCTCAGGGCCGGGGGCTATACACTGGGCCACTACCCCCAGTCCTTCGAATACTCCACCCTGGGGGGATGGGTGGCCACCCGGTCCGCCGGGCAGTTTTCCATAGGCTATGGCAGGATTGAGCGGCTTTTTGCCGGGGGAAGCGTGGAAACTCCTGCGGGAAGGCTTCTCCTCCCGGTTTTCCCGGCGTCAGCAGCGGGTCCGGACCTCAAGGAAATAATACTGGGCTCAGAAGGCAGGCTGGGCATTATTACCGATGCCACGGTAAAGGTTTCTCCGCTTCCCGAGAAGGAGACATTCCACACCGCCTTTTTCCCGGATACTGAACAGGGCATAGCGGCGGTCAGAGAAATGGCCCGGGCCTCACTGCCCCTTACCATGATTAGATTAAGCCTTCCGGAGGAAACCACCGCCAATCTGGCCCTGGCGGGCCACGGCAGGACCATTGAGCTTCTGAACAGGTATCTGTCCTTCAGGGGAGTGCACGGGGAAAAGTGCATGCTTCTATACGGGGCCGCGGGCAGCCGCAAAAAAGTGCGCTGGGCACTGAGGCAGGCCGGGGAGATTATAAAGGGACACCGGGGGGTGCCGGTGGGGGCCAGGCCGGGCCGGGAGTGGATGAAAAACCGGTTTAGGGCGCCGTACCTGCGTAACACCCTCTGGGGGAAAGGCTATGCGGTGGACACCTTGGAAACCGCCCTCACCTGGAAACGCCTGCCGGGAGCCGTGCAGTCGATAGAAACCGCCCTCAGAAAAGGGCTTGAATCAATAGGGGAAAAGGTTTTTGTATTTACCCACCTTTCACACGTATACCCGCACGGGTCCAGTATTTATACCACCTACCTGTACCGTGTGGCCCCGGATTCCGCCGAAACCCTAAGGAGGTGGAAGGCGCTGAAGGGGGCGGCCAGTGAGGCCATAGTCAGGAGCAAAGGCACAATAAGCCACCAGCACGGGGTGGGAGAGGATCACCTCCCCTACCTGCCGGCAGAAAAGGGTGAACTGGGTATGAAAATAATCAATGAACTTTGCCGTACCCTTGACCCCGGGGAAATGATGAATCCCGGCAAGCTGGCGCGGTAAGGAGGGCGTGCCTGTGAGCAAAAGGGATGCAGTACTGGAAAGCCTCCGGGGCCGGTGGGATGTCATAGTAATAGGGGGCGGCATCACCGGGGCCGGAATATTGCGGGAGGCTGCCTCCCGGGGCCTGCGCTGCCTTCTCCTGGAGCAGAGGGATTTTGGCTGGGGGACTTCCAGCCGCTCCGGAAAGCTGGTTCATGGGGGACTGCGCTATCTCAGACAGGGGCAGGTTAGGACAACATGGCACTCCGTCAGAGAGCGGGAGAAGTTGCTGCGGGAATATAAAGGGCTGGTGGACGGGCTGGGATTCCTGGTGCCTACATACAGGGAAGATCGCTTCGGCCCCCTGGCGCTGGGCATGGGGCTGGCCGTCTACGACCTGCTGGCGCTGAAGAGGAGCCGGCGCCGCCACACTTCCGGAGAGGTGGCCATGATAACGCCGCTTTTAAAAAGTGAGGGGCTTACCGGAGGCTTCTGGTACCGGGATGCCCGCACCGATGACGCCCGGCTTGTGATCAGGGTTATCCGGGAGGGAGTAAGGCTGGGGGGAACCGCTCTTAATTACGCCCGGGTTGAGGCGCTGTGCCGCAGTGGCGGCCGGGTGACCGGAGTGGCGGTAAGGGATGTGGCAGGGGGAAAAACCTTTGAGGTCCATGGGCAGGCTGTGATAAACGCCAGCGGGGTATGGGCCGGCCAGGTGCATTCCCTGCTGGGCAAGAAGGATAAAAGACCGGGCCTGCGCCCTTTAAGGGGCAGCCATCTGGTGTTCCCGCGCTGGAGGTTTCCCCTGCCCATGGCTGTTGGCCTCACACACCCGGGGGATGGCCGTTCGTTGTACGTTTTCCCATGGGAAGATATAACCCTGGTGGGAACCACTGACCTGGACCATGAACACTCTTTGGATGATGAGCCGCGGATCAGTGTCCGGGAAGGAATATATCTCCTGGAACTGGTGCAGCGGTATTTCCCCTCTCTCAATCTGACAGGCAGTGACGTGATAGCTACCTTTTCCGGGGTTCGCCCGGTGGTGAACACAGGCAGGAAAGACCCTTCCAAAGAATCCCGGGACCATGTTGTATGGGATGAAAACGGCATGGTTACCATCACTGGGGGAAAGTTAACAACTTTTGGCCTGCTGGCCAGGGAGGCGCTGGCCAGTGCAGGAAAATATATTTCCCGGGCCGGAGGCTCTTCGCCGGTGGCGTGCCGGGAAGACTCCGGGGCGGAACCTTTGCTGCTGCAGGGGGAAGACGGGGAGGCATCTGCCCGGCGTTTGTCCGGACGCTACGGAACCGAAGCGGCGGCCCTGCTGGAGGAGGCCGGGCCGGAGGACCTAAGGCCCCTGCCGGGCACCGGCATACTGCGGGTGGAGCTGCGCTGGGCGGCCCGCCATGAGGCTGTGGCTCATCTGGACGACATTTTATTACGCCGTGTCCGGCTGGGGATATTGCTGCCCCGGGGAGGCGCGGACCTTTTGGATGACCTGCGCCCGGTGCTGCAAAAAGACCTGGGGTGGAGCGACGGCAGGTGGGAGGATGAGGTGTCTCGGTATACCGCCATCTGGCGTCAGGCCTACAGCCCCGACCTGATTAAATAGCCGCCCTAACGGCGGCGTCGTCTTTCAGACGACGGGAGCCAGGAGCCAGGAGCCAGGAGCCAGGAGCCAGGAGCCAGGAGCCAGGAGCCAGGAGACAGGAGACAGGAGACGGGAGACGGGAGACGGGAGACAGGAGACAGAATTTTGTTAGGGTCATACCTTATAAGTAATATAAAGAGTTAAGGGCTTATGAATCTCTGTGTCCTCTGTGGCTGAATCGGACAGGAGGTTAGGCTAAACTGTCTTCAAAGACAGGCATATAAGTATTCTGAATTCTGGCTCCTGAATTCCGACCGGAGGTATTACCCTTAAGCAACAGGAGGTTTTTTATGACTGAGGAAATTGTTCTGGCCATTGACGTGGGCACGCAGAGCGTAAGGGCACTGGCCTTTGATCCCGGGGGAAAAATAATTGACCATGCCAGGGTTGTTTACTCCTCCCCCTATCACGCACCCCAGCCCGGTTGGGCCGAGCAGGACCCGGACTACTTTTGGCGCTGCCTGTCGGAAGCGTGCCGGAAGCTCTGGTCCGGGGGCAAGGTGGCGCCCGGCTCCCTGGCTGCCTTGGCGGTCACTTACCAGCGGTCCACCCTGGTAAACCTGGACCGCCGGAGTGAGCCCCTGAGGCCGGCCATAGTGTGGCTGGACCAGCGCCGGGCCCATCAGCTGCCCCCTTTGGGGTTTCTGTGGGAAGCGGCTTTCCGCCTGTCGGGGCTTTCGGGCACCCTCCGCTACCTCCAGGCCGAGGCCGAGGCCAACTGGCTGGCGGAAAAACAGCCTGATATATGGGAAAAAACTCACCACTACCTTTTTCTTTCCGGGTATATTACATACAGACTCACCGGCAGATTTGCCGATTCCACAGGCTGCCAGGTGGGATACCTGCCCTTTGACTACAAAAAGCAGGCCTGGGCCTCCCCTGCCAGCTGGAAGTGGAAGGCTATACCCGTAAGGCCGGAGATACTGCCCGAGCTTGTTTTCCCGGGGGACCGGCTGGGGGCTGTGACGGCGCGGGCAGCGCTGGATACCGGCCTCCCGGAGGGTCTGGCGGTTATTGCCGCCGCTTCCGACAAGGCCTGCGAGGTGCTTGGATCGGGCTGCCTGGAGCCGCACCAGGGGTGCATAGGTTACGGCACCACGGCCACTATTAATGTAAACAGCACCCGGTATAAAGAGCCCGTACCCCTTATCCCCCCGTATCCCAGCGCCTGCCCCGGGGAGTATAACCTGGAGGTCCAGATTTACAGGGGTTTCTGGATGGTTTCCTGGTTTAAGGAAGAATTCGCCCTGCAGGAGTGCAGCCTGGCCCTTGAGGAGGGGGTGGCCGCCGAGGAGATTCTTGACCGGCTGGTGGCCGGCATACCGCCGGGGTCACTGGGGCTTGTCCTGCAGCCCTTCTGGTCTCCGGGACTGAGATATCCCGGCCCCGAGGGCAGGGGGTCGGTGATAGGCTTTAGCGGAGTGCACAGCAGGGGACACCTGTACAGGGCCATACTGGAAGGGCTGGCCTACGCCCTCAGGGAGGGCCGGGACCGTATAGAAAAGCGGGCCGGGGTCCGGGTAAAGGAGCTTTATGTCTGCGGGGGCGGGTCCAGAAGCGACCAGATGATGCAGATAACCGCTGATGTGTTTGGCATTCCGGCGGCCAGGCCGTCGGTTTACGAGGCCTCGGGGCTCGGGGCGGCCATACTGGCAGCCACGGGGGCCGGGCTGCACACCGGCCTGAAAGCCGCTGTGCGGGAGATGACCGGCAGGGGAAGAGTTTTTGACCCTGATCCGGGGGCCGTGGAAATATATGACCGGCTGTACCGCAAGGTTTATACCAAAATGTACTCCAAACTCCTTCCCCTGTTCAGAGATATACAGAATATCACCGGCTACCCGGAAAAACCTTGAAAATTCCGGGTAATGAAAAAAGGAAACGGTTTTTTGGTAAAGAATTAGATTACAAGTACATATATTTTATATTACTCTCCGAGTCCGGACAGCCTAAGGGTAATCAGCTACGGCCGCCGGACCGGCAGGGTGTGCGGGGAAACCCGTATGCCTCCCATTGCGGAAAGGAGAGAGCGCTGCCGGACCAAAAGGCCCTGCATTGCCCTATCCGCAATGAAGGGTCTTTTTTATGCTTATACTGTAATTCTTATGCGGTCGGAATCCAGAATTCAGAATTCAGAATTCAGAATGGTTTGACCCTTACCCGAATTGATGGACACGCCAAACTGAGATAAAATCAAAATGATGGAGGTGTCCATAATGGGTCTAACTGGTAAAAGGCACAACAAAGAATTTAAAGTTGAAGCCGTGCGCCTGGTTA